>NZ_PDEQ01000001.1:600000-878334 GCF_002554795.1 Longibacter salinarum
CGTCTAGTAGACACTGAACCTCATGCGTCACCAGTGGGCGCCGGTGCACGTGCCCCGGATCTATCACGGCGATTCCCTTCTCACGTAGAGTTTCAGCGTGTAGCGCCTCGGGAAGCCTGGATTGAAGACTGGGTCGTGCGATCACCGACACAATATCCTTGGCGTTCTCACGGATCCACGTAGCCACGTCGTCAAAATCCTCGTACTCGCTCCATCGCAGATGGGCCCCGCGTTGTGGCTCGGGAGCGCCCCGGCTCACGAGAAATTGCATGCCGGCAGCGTACGCATGCGAAGCATCCTGCGCCTCTAAAAAGGCGCGTTGCATCTCCAGCACGCCCGGGGTATCGTTGTGAGCGGGAAAGACGCCCCGGAAATCCGCCATGGCCTGCAGGATTGGGTCCGGCGTCAGATCCTCCGGCGCCCAGAGCACCTTGAGCGAGGCGGTTGCCTGTCCCTCGTGCAGAAGAGCGTCCTCGGCTAGATTGTGCCGCTCGTCTTCAGGCTCTGATCCGTCGACAATAGCTACGCTGTACGCCGCAGCTGCCCGAATCACGCGTGCTGCATCTCCTCCAGCGCTGATCCATTCCTTCTCTATTTCGTCCGAATCTTCCCCTCCCGAGAGAATCAGCACGTCATCGGAGGCTGGCGCTGGAAATTCCGAACGATTGACGACGTCGGCCTCCAGGCGACCGTTCGATGTGGTAAGATCGTTCAGAAATGCCGGCACGATGGCCGGGGACGCCCCCGACATAAAGCTACGGACCGGGTGACCAAGAGTCAGAGCGACGATGACCTCGCGAAGACCATCCACCGGCGTACGATCACCGTGCTCGATAAATACCGTCGGTCGCTGCTCACTCCGGTCGCCTTTCTCGCGTTCCTTCAAAACGATCGATGCCAACAGCGGCGCCGAGATCGTAGACGCGAACTGGTTGATCGCGAAGACGATCGCTTCTTCCGTAAAGAGATTTTCCGCGTGCAGCGTGGCGTGTTCGGCCTCCTTCCGCCGCTCCCCATCCGGATCGCTCCACTGATCTACGACCTCTGCGATGCATTCGACCCGTTCGCGAACGGATGATTCAAGTTCATCCAGAATGCTCGTGTCATGTTCTACGTGATCGGACGTGGCATCATGATCGTGCACGTGTTCGTCGTGCTCGTGCGCGTGCGACGGTTCAGGGGACGATTTCGCGGCTGACGAGTCCTTTGTCATATGGACGGGATTCGAGGAAAGACATTTCATTCGATAACGGGAAAACGGGACCTTCCCGCCGGTGCGCGAACGCGTTAGCGACGGTCCGCGGCCACAAAATAGAAGCGCGCACCGCCGGAAACGATCCAGGGTGCGCGCCGAGTCTTTGCTAAAATCAGTAAGAAGCCGTTGGGAGGCCTACGGTCAAAATTTAAGTGTACAGCCAAATGCTTTCGTGTCTGCGACCGGCACCTCCTCTCCCGCGACAACAGCATCGATAGCGTCCTTCAGGTACGGCTTCTGCACGTTATCGGCGGAGGCGGGACTATCGTCAATCGTTCCCGCATAAACGAGGGTACTATTATCATCAAAGACAAACGCATGGGGGGCACGAGAGGCCCCGAGTGCTTTAGCCAGCACTGCATTTTCGTCCCGTACGTACGTAACCGGGTAGTTTTTCGATGCCGCGCGCTGAGCGTTGCCCTCGGCTGACTCTTTTGGGTACGCGGCGGCATCATTCGAGTTGACCAGGACAAACGCAACGCCCTCAGACTCCGCTTGCTTGGCGAGCCCGAGAACACGGTCCTCGTAGCGATCCACCCATGGGCACTGGTTACTCCAGAACACGAAGACGGTCGCCTTCTGCCCCAGCAGGGATGAAAGTTGTACGGTGCCCCCGTCGACCGTAGTAAACGAAGCCGTCACCGACGGCATCGACGAACCAAGAGGAAGCTCCTGGGGCTGAGCAGCGACATCCCCTGGAAGCAAAAACCAGAGGGCCGCTGCGACGATCACCGAGACGAGTCGACGACGCGACGCATGAGCAGAAGAAACAGGGACTTCGCAGCAGGTATGCATACAGCAATCCAGCTAGTGAGCAAGACGGCGAAGATTTCGGTACAGTCGGTCGTTCACGACACGATTCGGCGTCGTTGTACAACGGGGCGAATTTCGTGCCTCCGTGTGTCCAGCAGACCCATGACGCAACGGCCCGTTGTTCTCGTGCCATTCCGACAAGTAAGCCGCGACGTACAGGGTCAGAGTATCAGATACGACCTGTGAAACCAAGAATCCAGCTCGTTTACGTTCGAATCAGGAACGCTGACCTATTTGGCCGATGGATCTCAAAACGTAAGGACACTCGTTCATGCCTATGATGCGTCTGACGGTGATCTTTTCGCGATGACGCCGTTGACACAATTCGCGAGATCAACCAGACCATGTGTTGCGAACATAGCGAGGACCGACCAGCGGGAGGTCCGTACCACCGAATCGCCGAAGGCTGTCCGCCAAACAGGTTCTGAAAGCGAAACACGAAACCGTCGGTCAAGAGCTGGGCGACGTTCGGAAGCATGTTGCGCCTTCCGCCACATTAAGGTACATGGGTCCGTCGATTCGTGTTTGCGCAAAAACGTCCCGACACCGGACAAACTGCATCTACCGCCAAATCGATCCGCGGGCAATACATTCGCAGGCCCTCATACCGCGCATCGCACAATCGTGAAAATGAACACCTCCAGATAATGCAGGGGCCGCGTCGCATGAGCGGTGAAACACGCTATTCGACTGGTGAGGTCTGACCCAGCGTTCGACGAGCCATAGTCTTGTTAAGCGCGAGAAAGACGACGATAGCGAGCCCCCATTGAACGAGGCATGTCATCACAGAGAACGGCTCCAGCGGGTTGAACCAGCTATCCGGCGCGTACACAGCTGCCGACTGCCACAACCACCATCCAAGGAGAATGACCGCCTGCACGGGGACCAGAACCCCGACAAGCACCTCCCACACGCGGCCTGGATCTCTGTCGCCTTGAACCGAAGCGATCGCGTCGACCCGGAAGTCTCCGACGCCGTACGATATAACCGCAGCGGCAACCAGTGCTCCCGAAATCAGCAAACCGATGCCCCACACGAAATCCTGATTGGCGAAGATGTCGAGATTTAGAGCAGACGGTACGCCGAAGAGAAAGCCGAAGCCGCAGACACCCAGAATAGCACTTTTGCGGTCGATCCCGAAGTCGACGAACGTGCGCGTGGCAAGCTCAATCATCGAAATGAGGGAGCTGAACGCGGCGAACGAGAGGCCGAGAAAGAAGAGCACAGCAAGCACCGACCCGAGCGGCATGTCCGCAAACAGCCGTGGCATCCAGATGAACGTGAGTCCGGTTCCAGCCGGCCCGCTCGTCTGCATCACGCCCAGGATGTCTCCTTTCGACATTTCCGCACCCAGCGTCGCAAAGACGGTCCCGAAGATAATCATACCGGCCATGAGCGAGACGATGTTGTTGCCAATCCCGGTGATGAAGGCATTCGTCACAACGCCATGTCGACTCTGCATGTAGGCGGCGTACGTGAGAATCAGCCCCCACCCGGCCCCGGTGTCCCAGGCATTTTGCGTGAGCGCCTCCAACCAGATCTCAGGCCGGGCGAGCTGCTCCCACTGCGGATTGAAAAGAAAAGCGATGCCGTCCCCGGCTCCGTCGAGCGACAGCGTCCACCCCAGAGCGAACAGGACGATGACCAGCAGCGTCGGGATGAGGACTTTGTTGACCGTCTCGATTCGGCGCACCCCCGTCCACACGGCAAAGGCCCCGAACGCCATGGCCGCCGCATGAAACCAGAGCGGCGTGTACCCAGCCTGGAAGGCGTCCCATACGCCCTGCGCAGATTCCTGAGTTAATGGCAGTGGGTTTGTGAGCATCTCGACGAAATAAAAGATGCACCACCCGGCCACCACGGCGTAGTAAAACATGATCGCGGATGCGACCATTCCGACGAACGCGCCCATCCACGCCGACCGCTCGCCCGCGATGCGAACGAACGTACCGACCACACCGCTTCGCCCTTTTCGACCGAGCGCGTACTCCGCGATAATGAGCGGAATGCTCCAGAGAAACAGAAATGTGATCCACGCGATGAGGAACGCACCGGCTCCCTCCTCTCCACCATTCGTCGCAGCGATTCGCGGGAACCGCCAGATATTCCCCGTCCCGACCGCGATGCCGAGAACGCTGAGAATCAATCCGAGACGAGACGAGAAACGCGGTTGGTCGCTTGAGGCCATGCGAGGGGCAAGTGAAATGAATGATCAGAGTACGGGAAGTCACCGCCCGTGTGAGGTCAGACGGATCGATACCGAAGAAAACGACCCGAGGGTAGAGAATCCACCGTTGGCCGAATCAAGATCGGCGTTCATTCAGCGAGTGGAGGGCTGCAGCGAGGACCGACCCGTTATAAGCGAGTCCGGTAGGTCTGACGGCGACGCAGGAAACCGAACGGGGAAGTACTCAAAGTTGACGTATTCGTCGAGTTGGTCGTCGTAAAATCGAGGATGAAGGGGGTTGCCGCTCTGCCCTCCCGGCACGACCGCAACGGCACGCGGCGGGTCGACGGAGAAGTCGATGACGAAGCGCTGGCTTGCACTATGCGTCGCCTCTCGACCCCGTGCGGGCGACACCGTTGCATCGAATCCCGGATACGGCATCGGGCCGCGCCACAGCGGCTTCAACTGCTCGGAACGCGTCAGATGACGAAAAATGACGGCGTGATGATCTCCCCAGCGCCAGTCCTGCGGCTCAGCACCGTGACGATCGTACAGGCTATCACTTGCGGTCACAAATGCACGACGAGCCACCTCCTGTGCGGTCTCCTCTTCCGCCGTCTCGGTCACATCGAACCACTGAGCGTTGGGATTTGCGTTGGCCAGATCAAGAAGCACGGCATCTTCCGGACGGTTTTCACCGGTGAAAACATCCTCGTCCCAGACCATACGCCGAAGTTCTGACAGAAAAACGTCGAGAATGAGAGGCTCCGGTCGGTCGAGCGCGGCCACGCCGTCCCATTGAGCGAGCATACGTCGGAGTGAGTCGGCCTCCGGAGGCAAATCGCTGATCGACTGGATGAGCGGCAGAAATGCGTCTCGCTGCTGCACGTCGACGTCAGCCTGGTAGGACTGCAGGTCGAGGAACGAATGGGTACGTTGAGCCGCGAGGAGCGAGTCAATGCGAAGCGACCGCCATCCATCCCGCCAGTCATGGTTCAGGTAGTGGGGATACGTGTCATCCGTCGGCTTTTGATTCGCTGAGAACAGGTAGCCCTGATTCGGATCGCGGCTGTACGGTAACTCCTGGAACGGAATCCGACTCGTCCACTCACCTGCGTTTGACGTTCCATCAAGCAGTCCGCGCCCATGCCCCTGCCGACGCACCGGCATGTGCCCCGTCGAGCGAATTGCGATGTGCCCGTCGCGACCGGCGTAGAGGACGTTCTGCATCGGCGTGTCCCAGTCGCGGAGCGCCGCCTCGAAGTCGCCGAGCGAGTCGGCGTGGACCATTCCCCAGAGCGCCTTCAGCGTCGTGCTCGGCTTATGGGCGACCCACTGCTCAGCAACAGCGGCAAGTCGGCCGTCTGCGAGTCCTCCTGCAGGTGCGTCCGACGTGTCAGCAAAGTGAACGGGACCCCAGTGGCTGTAGTAGAGCGTGTCGATCACCGGATCGCTGTCTTTCACGCGAATCGTGTCGATCTCGGTGCGGAGGGAACGCCATTCCCCTTCAAAACGATAAGCCGAGCGATCGTCGCGCACTTCCATGGAATAATGATCGATCTGATCGCTCCCCGTATTCGTGAACGCCCAGCCATGGTCGGGCGTGATGGCCTGTACGAGCGCAGGAGCACCCGGTACGGTCAGCCCATGGGCATTCATCGTCGGCGTCACCAGGTGCGCCTCGTACCAGATCGGTGGAAGCGATAGCCCGAGGTGCATATCGCCGGCCAAGATTGGCGCGCCGGTCGTCGCGCGCGTCCCACTCACCGCCCAGTTGTTTGAGCCCTTACTTGGAATGTAACCCTCCGCGAGCGTGCCGCGGAGGTTAGCCCGACGGCGGTGACGCTGTGCCAGAATCGACCCCGCAGCCGCATCCCGCTCAGCGGATATCGCGGTCACCGTACGACGATCCACTGATCCGCCGGCTTCCGCATCTGACGATGGAATGATCGGGACGTACAATCCTGCCGGGTCCTTCGGATAGAGCCGGTCGTACCACGTCGAGTCGAGCTTCGTCTGAAGTGCGGCGTATCGCCCGTCGTCACTCGAATACGTCAGGTCGTACGTCATGTACTGCAGGACGCGCATCGCCTGCAACCCATCGAATGGAGCAGGTTCATACCCGAGAAGTCGAAATTCCAGCGGCAGGTCCTCCGGCTCAAGGCGGTTCATGTGGGCCTGAACGCCGGCAGCATACCATGACACTAGACTGTCTTCGATGCCTCCCTCCTCTCGGATCCGCCGAAGGTTTCGACGTGCGCCCCAATCCATCCCGGTCGATCGCAGGAACTGATCGGTCTCTATCGACCCTTCCCCGAAGGCTTCCGATAGCTTGCCAGCAGCAACACGAGGCACGAAGTCCAACTGAAAGAGGCGGTCCGTTGCAACCAGATACCCGAGCGCGATGATAGCGTCCCGATCCGATTTTGCGTAGATGTGCGGCACGTATCGCTCGTCTCGAACGACCGTCACGGGCTGATCGAGCGCATCGATGGTGAGCGTTTGCTCATTCGCAGCAGGGTGTGCGTTGCGCGCCGTGCGATGAAGTCCGTCAGCCGGATCAAATAGGATCTCGAGAGGCGGGACGGCTCCAATCCCAACGTTTCCCATGTAAAGTAAAAGAGCAGCCAGAACGGCTGCGGAAAGCAGTTTTACCAGTCGGGATGTAGTCATTCGCACGTAGAAACGACAGATTATCGAGACATGAGACGTTGACGGAATCGTCCGTTGCCGATGGTGGTGTCACCGAAGACATATCGGCTTAACACGGACACATCTATTCAGCGCCCATCGTTGGCGCGCAGCTGAAGCGGCGACTAAAGACGTCTCGTGGGCACCCTCCTGGCTTCTCTGCTGCGGAGACGAAACCAACCGTGTCATGCAGGTGAGCCCAGTCCTCGTATCCGGATCTCGTTATGAGGGCCTGGATATGTTATGACGAAACCTTGAGTTCGCTCGGTTCCGGCACATCCGTCGCGTCACCTGACGTTTCGGGTGGTCCCGGAACATCAAAGCCTTTTTCGATGCGGCGTAGCAGTTCATCCGTGGCGTTGGCATAATCCCGCGCACCGCGTGTCGTCGGGTCGTGGTCGAAGACGGTCGTTCCGTTATCGTGCGCCTCCGCGAGCGACGTGCTCGTACGAACGACGCTCTCCATCGCGTAATTGCCATATTTCCGCCGGATATACTGCTGATACGTCTGGTGAATCCGTTTACGAGCATCCACCTGGGTGAAGAGCATCGACCGGGTCTGCAAGTTGGGGTTGAGCCGGTCGCGAACGAGACTTGTCGTCTGAAACGTCTGCTCGGCCCCAACAACTCCCTGATACTCGGGGAGAACGGGGATGACTACATGCTGGCTTGCGACGAGAGCGTTCAGACTGTACACCGTCACCGCCGCCGCGGTATCGAACATAATGGCGTCATAATTCGGCTTCAACGCCTCAATCGTTTCGCGAACCCAGAGCACGTCCGTCGGCTTGTTCAGGCTGCGCATAAACTTCGTCAGCCGACTCGTCGACGGGATGAGATCAAAACCGCTGAGTTCGCGCGCCTGGATGCGGCGCGGATCAAGATTCGGGTCAAAGAGAGCGAGCACCGATTCCTCTGGAGGCGGCTCATCGACGTCGAGCGTGCGAGAAAGGAATCCCTGTGGGTCCAGGTCGAGCACAAGCACGCGCCGCCCGGACAGCCCGAGTGCCGAAGCGATGTGAATGACAGAGGTGGTTTTGCCCGTCCCTCCCTTATGGTTGCAGACGCTGAGGACGATCATGAAGCACCGAATCCGCAGGGCGGGGACTTTTGAAGAGAGTTTGGGGGATGTATGCGTTCGACATTGCGCTACGTTCGCGGTGCCTCCTGCGCATGGCGGGAGGCTGGTTCGAACGACCGTTCACCCGACTCAAACGTAACACGCGATGGCCAAAATTGCCGAGTGAGAGATAAGCACATGGTCAGTGCGTGCAGTGAACGGCAAAAACGACACCGTGGTGACGAATAACGCATCATCGAAGCCGATATCGAATGGCGACGCAAACATACACCGTCATCAAACTAGGCGTTTGTCCCCCATGTGTCAAATGGACGGCCGATTTCATTCGAGGAATGTCTGTCGCGATCCATAACACACAAAAGCGGTGCGGCCTGGCTGGTTTCCAAAATGGCTCGGTAAGGTGAAATCTTGCCGCAATTCACGACGACCAACGATGCCGCCAAACTCTTTCAGAAAAGTACACCTGAACATAGATCTCATCCAGGTCGTCAAGGAAGATGCCCATATAAGACGTAGAGATCGCGATGGGTCATTTGCAACCCATCGCACTTCTTGAGAACTCAAAAGGATCACCAGACCTCCACGTGAATGTTTTTACCTTCGCACACCTGAACTCAGTGTGCTCGACCGAACTCGAACTGGGTGCCCTTGTTACGTTATTCTCCGGTCTGTACGTCCGGTTATCCGACCTATCCACACGTCGCCCGCTCTAGTGAATCATCAACTATTTAGCCGAGCATTAGTGACGGGCGTGTGTCTCGGTTTCTCATTCCCGTTGGTTGGATTTGACGTCGTTCCCCAGGGGTGGCTGGCACTTTTTGCGTTCATCCCGCTCCTCGGGGTGACACTCGTGCAGCGACGAATCCCTCCCGGGGAGGCCTTCGCCTACGCCCTCGTCGCCCATCTCATTGCGTACGGAGCGGCATTCCAATGGGTACATTTTCACCCGATGGCGAAAACAGTTCTCGCCTCGGTCGGCGGCATCCTCTTTCTCGCTCTGCTTGGGAGCCTTCCGTGGGTTGGGGCCGCATGGATCCATCAGCGTTCGAACCCGGCAACAGCACTCGCCTCATGGAGTGTCCTCGTTCTCGCGCTTGAACATGGGCTGAGTCACGGTCCGTGGGCCCTACCGTGGACGGTACTTTCGCTAACGCAGGCGAACCTGCCCTATTCAGGGCTTGCAGCAACACTGGGTGCACCGGGTCTATCAGCAATCGTTCTTGCAACAAACAGTACGATCGCCTACGCAGTCCACCGGCCAACGAGTCGCGCTGACGCACTCGATCGTCGCAACACCGAAGTCGTTCGCTTTCCGCTGCTCGCACTCGGCACCCTTGCTACACTGATTGTCATTGGCTTGGGCCTGTTCGATCCACCTTCACGAGGAAATCCCGTTGCGGAATCCTACCTGCGCCTCTTTCAGCCTGGGATCTCGGCGACTGAATGGGCCAAAACAGGTTCGCTCACAAAGGCAGAACGCCTCCTCGCGATGACGCGGGATTCAACAAACGCACCGGAACCGCGGGCGTCATCTCATGGCCAGCGCGATCGGAAACTCGCAGCACGGGTCTGGCCGGAATCCGCCCTCCCCCCTGCTTTTTTCCGCAAACCAGATAGCAGTCACGTGCACCGGGCCATTCACTCCATGCGCGTGCCCCTCCTTACCGGGGCCGTTCGGCCCTACCATGATTCCACGCTTCCAGCGTATCGGCGCTACACGAACGACGTACTCGTTTTTCAATCCGGAGACATTGTGGCGGAGTACTCGAAACGCCATCTCGTCCCGTTTGCCGAACACGTCCCTCTCGTTGACGACGTGCCCTTCCTTCGCTTTTTGACCGTCCCGGCGGGCGGGGTGGCAGGGTACGTCCGCGGCTCCGCCTCGACCATCGTTGAGGTGCCCTCGGCAGGCGGCATCCGGATTGCACCGCTCATCTGCTTCGAAACGATCCTCCGTCCATACACCCGACGCATGGCGGCAAAGCAACCACATGTAATGCTCGCCGTTTCTCAAATCGGATGGTGGGGAAAATCATCCGTCCTTGCTCAGTATCGCGCCCTCACCAGCCTTCGCGCTATCGAGACCGGTCTCCCCATCATCGTCGCTACCGTTAGCGGCCCGACGTTTACAGCGTTTCCGAACGGAGGAATCCAGACGCATATCCGGTGGATGCAGGCCGGGACGGCCGATGTTGCCATACCAGACTCAACGTGGACCGTGTATCGATCCCTGGGGATTTGGATGGACGCAGCTGTTATGGTCGCCCTCTTCCTTTTCGTCTACGTAGCAACAAGCGCCCGAGAGCGCTAAATCCACTGCGAGTCCATCCGCACCTCTCGACTTTTGCGGACAGGGCCTATACATTTATTGCCTTAATCGCGTCGCTGCCTCCCCCCCTCCTACCATGCAACTATCGACAAAGCTGATTCTCGCGTCTCAGTCCCCTCGACGCCGCGAACTTCTCGAACAGCTCCAGCTCACGTTCACCGTTCGCGTTAGCCCGGCAGAAGAGGTAATCCCAGAAGGCGAACCTCCAGCCGTCGTCGCACAGACGATCGCAACGCAGAAAGCGATTCCCGTAGCGGCAGAGCATCCAACAGCTCTAACGCTTGCAGCCGACACGATCGTCGTGCATGACGACGAGATCTTGGGGAAGCCGACATCGAAGCGACATGCCGTTCAGATGCTCGATCGATTGCAGGGCACGACGCACGACGTGTACACGGGCGTCTGCCTCGTTCACCCGACCTCGAACCGGGAAGTAACTTGTTACGAACGGACCCGTGTGACCTTTGCTGCCATTGAATCGGACGAGATCGAAGCCTACGTCGCTTCTGGATCCCCCATGGACAAAGCGGGCGGTTATGGTATACAGGATCGCATGGGACCGTTGTACATCGAAGGCATCGCGGGCGACTACTACAACGTGATGGGACTCCCCTTGAGGCGCCTGTACGTCACGCTGAAATCGGATTTCAGTGATCTCCTGCTCTTCTAGCGAAGGTCTCCCCGCCTCGTAAAGACCTTCTTCCCCTTACGCTTCTTACTTGAGCCTGTACATGTCCGACTCCCCATTCGACCAGATCCGCGTGCTTCTCATTCAGGCTCGCAATACGGCCGACATGGAACGGCAGGAGCAAGGCTGCTTCGCAGACCGAACGAAGCTTCGAAAGGAGCAATTTAAAAGCGTGAACGTCGTCCGCGAACCACTGCGCGTCGAATGGCTCGACGCTGTTGACGCTGTAATGATCGGTGGCGCTGGCGAATATTCCGCTATGGACAACCCGGCGTGGATGCCTGCGCTACTACGAATGGTTCGCATCTGTCGGGAGAAGCGAATTCCGACCTTCGGCTCATGTTGGGGCCATCAGGTCATCGCACGCGCTCTGGGCGGCACCGTGATCCACGACAAGAAACGCGCAGAGCTAGGCTGCGGAAAGGTGCACCTCACGGAGGCCGGACAGGACGATATCCTCTTTTCCTCGTTTCCCTCTACCTTTAATGCGAATATGGGCCACCACGATCGGGTGATCGAGCTTCCCTCCGGGGCCATCGAGCTCGCCAAAAATGGTCAGCCCAATCAAGCCTTCCGCCTCCCGGACGCGCCCATGTACGGAACACAATTTCACTCCGAACTTGATGCGGACAGTGAACGCGAGCGTCTGATCGCCTACCGCGACTATTACCGCGACGACCTACCCGATGAAGCGGAGTTTCAGGCCGTCCTGGACGGACTTGCCGAAACGACGGAAGTGGACCACCTGCTCCGAGACTTTCTCGACGTCTTCGTCTTGAAGCGAAGTGAAACCTCGACTGCGAAGCGCAGCGATGAGGCCGCTACGTAATCTCAAACCGTAGGGAGCCAGGTCGGTCGTGCCGTCCCCATTCTTCTACTCCCCTTGCGACGGCGTCATGCGGTACACGGCCTCTGCCCGGTCGCACGGTCCACCGACCGGCGGATTCGGCTTCCGTACCGTCACTTCGACGGACTCGATGTTCGGGTAGAACTCCGCGACCTTGTTCGCAATGCGATATGCCAGCTTCTCGATCAGGTAAAAGTTATTCTCGGTCACCAGCTCGCGGACGAAGGTGTAAACCTTCTCGTAGTTCACCGTTTCGTCCAGATCATCATGCACCGCGGCAGACTCAAAGTCGAGATCGACCGACACATCGACCTCGTAGCGCCCCCCGATCCGATGCTCTTCCTGCATCACGCCGTGATGACCATAGAAGACGGCATTGATAAGCCGCACCGTTCCGATCGTCGATCCTGTGCGACCGGATGAGTTGGACAGGGCGCGACCCGAAGAGTCAGGTGAGGACAAGGCAGACATGAAGTGATACGCGGTCAGAAAAAACTGTTGGTGAAACCACGATGTGTCGACACACGCGAGAAGCCCCCTGACGGGACGTGCAGGAGGCCTCCGAAGGAATGTGCGAATCTCTTGGTACTACGCAGCCGTCACCGGCATGAGCTTCGGGATGGCAGCAAGCTCCTTGAATGCACGGGCCCGTTCGGTGATCGAGGTCGCGGTGAGGTTCGTGAGACGATCCGGTCCAAACGCTTCTACAGCGAAAGAGGCCAGCGTGGACCCGAAAATGATACTGCGACGAAGTGCGTCTTCGTCAAACGTCCCCTCGCGCGTCAGATGACCGGCCAGGCCTCCGGCGAACGCATCTCCAGCACCTGTCGGATCCTGGATGTCCTCCAGCGGAAAGGCCGGTGCGCTAAAGACCCGTTCTCCGTGAAACAGCAGAGCGCCATGCTCTCCTTTCTTGATGATCAGGGTTTTCGGGCCCATGTCTCGAATGATTGAGGCAGCACGAACGAGGTTGGGTTCACCCGCGAGTTCGCGCGCTTCCGCGTCGTTAATGACGAGGCAATCGACCCGTCGGAGCGTCTCGCGCAGACTGTCCGGCGTATTCTCGATCCAGAAGTTCATCGTATCGCAGATGACGTAGTCCGGATCGTCAATCTGTGCAAGAACGTCGCGCTGAATCTTCGGGTCCAGGTTACCGAGGCACACGATCTCGCTATCCTGATAGGACGGCGGGATCTTCGCCTCAAAATCCTGCAAAACGTTCAATTGCGTATCGAGCGTGTCGCGCTCGTTCAGGTCGTAGTGATACCGGCCGTGCCAGAAGAACGTCTTCTCATCTTCTCGGACGACCAGACCCTCCAGGTCCACTCCGCCGTCCGCGAGCACCTGGCGGTACGAGTCGGGAAAGTCTCCCCCGACGACGCCAACAAGACGAACGTCCGGGCAGAAATAGCGAGCCGCGAGAGTAAGGTATGAGGCACTGCCTCCGAGAACGCGTTTGGCCTGGCCGAACGGCGTCTCAATGGAGTCAAAAGCGACGGTTCCTACAGCAAGGATGCTCACGGAATGCAAGTGTGGGGTGAGAAAGATGCGTTGAGCACAGTCAACGTACGGACAACAGTGCCCGATCGCACGGGCTCTCGTGCGAAATCCACGCCAAGGATCCCTCTCCGCACCTACCCGGAGCCATCTATCGCTTTCGAACCGAGTCAACCACCTTCTTCGTGATATATGCGATCAACATTGACGACCCGATTTTTCCTGCAGAACGAGCAAGTTTCCGCATCAGAACAAGCCCAACGGATGTCGCCGCAAGACCGGCGGCCTTGGCCTTAACGTCTGCAGGTACGATCCCATCGTCCGACGAATACGAACGAACCGCGTCCGCTGCCGAGGTATGCGTGGCGGATTGAGCGCGCTCGCGCATTGCTTCGCCCGCTTCCTGGGCTTTGGTCATGACCTGCTCGAGCATGTCGCTCGCTGCCGACTTATACTTTTCCCCGTCAATGCTCGGTGATGCTACCGCCCCATTACCGAGCGATGCACGCTTCTTCGCAGCAGGAAGCGACTCTTCGACCATCTTATTCGACCGGTCACGTAGCGTCCTCGCCTGATTCCCGATCTCGACCTGAACCTCAGACGCAACGTCTCGGGCTTGCTCGGCGAGCTTTCGTAGCTGCTTCCGGGTCCGCTCCGAAAACGTATCTTTCGGCCGTCCATACTGAGCACCGACGTAGCCTGCGGCGGCGCCGAGCGTTGTCGTTGCGATAATAGCTGCGACCGGGTGCTGCTGAAGCCACGACCCTTTCTCAGCCGCTGCCTGCCGAGCACGCAGGCGCGTCACCTCGGCGCGAAGTCGTTCGAGCTCTTCAACCAGTTCCTCGTACTCCATATCTCGCGCACGGACATCTTCCGGCGCGTCGTTCGAGGATTGGGATTCGACAGATGTCGGCGTCTCAGCCTCGCCGCTGTGCTCGGTTTGGTGCTCGTCCGCGTGCTTTGCGCTGTGTTCACTCATGGCGATTGGGGTCGGTTTGTGCTAAAGAGAAGTGGAAAACGAGAACACCGTGCTACTTGCGGCTGACTGCGCCAACGAATACGCCGAGTGCAAACGCGCCGATCATCGTCGCTGTCTGATTCTCACGAACCCAGGACTTGACGAGGCCCAGTGGAATCTGGCCGCTACTCGCGAGCGCCAGCAGATCCTGCAGGGAACCCGCTCCGGACGACCCGAAGGCTTCCTCCTGAAATGGATCCCCGGTCGTCTTGCTTCCAAACGGCTGCCTTGATCGGTCCGATTCCGCACCTGGGCCCCGGAATCGTTCACCGGCGTCGGACGGTCGATCGAACGGGTGAGGATCGTCGCTCCCGGGAGGCGGAACGGAACGTCCTTCATCGAATGGCGACCGTTCAGTCGATTCCGAAGCGCCGGTCTCCGACGATGATGACTGATTTGCAGTTTCGCGGTCCTCCGTCATAATTTTTGCCGTATCTCGCAGGTATTGGGTTAAAGACGATCGGGCTCGAATACCCGACATATGGCCGTCGCACCAGGAAGGTAGAAACAGGCGGCCATCTGACACCGATCCAACGGCTACACCGACCGCAGGCGTTCCCGCTTTGTCGAGTATCTCCCAATCACCCATTTCTCGCGCGACACGCCGTCCCGGCACACCTGCAAACGCCATGTCTCGGTTGACGGCTACAGTTTGTACAATGAGAACCTGTTTGGCGGACAGCCTTCGGCTATCCAAAAGTACGGACCTCCCGACGGTCGGTCCTCGCGACGCTCGCAAGACTAGATTTGCTTGATCTCGCGCACCGTGTCTACGGCGTCATTGCGAAAGGATAACCGGCAGACCGATGACGAGGCATCAACAGCTGCGCTTACTTTTTCGCGATGTATCCGCCAAACAGGTTATGATGTCGCAACCCAAACCGTATATTCCTGTACCGTCTCCTGGTCCGGTCCGTTAGCCCAAGGGCTCCGGCTTCTCGTTTTCGTCTATTGGTCCCCGACGTTCCACATGGTCCCCTCCCCTCGGTCTGTCCCTCGAGCACGCGCCCTGTACCGCTCGCTTATCGTCTCGCTCGCGCTAGTGCTTCTCGTCGCGGCTCTGCCGGAACGCACTGCAGCGCAGCCGGCCACGACGAAACCCGAGGCGGAGTTTGCCTCCGCCGTACAGTTGTTCGAGCAGCGCCTCTACCGAAAGTCAAGTGCGGCCTTTGCGCGGTTTCGAGACGAGCATCCCGAACACCCCAGCGTTCCGCAGGCCATCTATCTTCAGGCGCGCTCTGCACTAGCTCTCGACCGGGAGGACGACGCCATACGCCTGTTCGATACGCTACAGTCTGAATACCCGTCCCACCCTCGCGCAGAGGAGGCACAGATTAGTCTGGGACAGTATTTTATCGACGCAGGCGAGACGTCTCGGGGACGACGGATCATGGAGCAGATCGCACAGGACGATCCGGATAGCCCCAATGCCCCTCGCGCGATCTATCTCCTCGGCGCGGCTGAACGCGAGGACAGCAACCTTGAGGCTGCTGTCCGATACTTTGAACGCGTCCTTCGCGACCATCCAGATAGCAAGGTTGCGCCCGCCGCTGCATATGACCTCGCCTCAACGCAGGTGCGGCTTGAGCAGTACGAAGCGGCTGCGTCTTCTTTCGAGAGGCTCGCACAGCGGTACCCTGACTCGCCGTACGCGCAGAACCTCGGGACGGCCGTCGCCGAGGTGTATTACGAACTCGGACAGTACGATCGTGTCATCGAAGAACTGCATCCGCAGTTGGAGTCGCTCCCGCCGGATGAACAGCCGCGCGCCCTGTTTTTCCTCGCCGAGGCATACAACCAGCGGGGAGATACGGAGAATGCGATTGTTTACTACCGTCGGATTATCGACAACGGTCAGAGCTCGCCGTACTTGCGCCCAGCCTACTACGGGCTCGCCTGGAACTACCTTCGCGCTGGAAATCCACAACAGGCAGCCGAAAGCTTCGCGCAGGTACGAGCCGTCGCCACCGCTGGCGAGTCTCGCGACGACCTGTCGATGAAGGCGATGTACTACGAAGGCGTCGCTCGCACACGTACCAACGCACCGGCCCGGGCTCAACAACTCTTTCGGTCGGTGGTCGACCAGTGGCCACAGGGGCGCCTTGCCTCAGCGGCAGAGTACGAACTCGGCATCCTGCAGTATCGCCAGGACCAGTACGACGCAGCTGCTGCCTCCTTTCGGTCAGTGGTCCGCCGAGCGCCCGAGGAGCCGCTCCTTGGAGATGCGTATTACATGCTCGGCAATGCGTACACGGCCCAACAGGACCTGGATCGAGCTCTAGACGCATACAACCAGGCCGTCCGACGCGACGCAGCACCGGACTCCCTGCGCCGAGAAGTTCAGTTCCAAAAGGCGTGGACGCTGTATGAGAATGAACGGTACGACGAGGCCGGTACAGCTTTTCTTGCTCTTGCTCGAGACGGCAGCAGCCAGCGCTCCCGAGATGCGCTTTTCTGGGGAGGCGACTGCCTGTACCAGCAAGGCGATTATTCAGGAGCGCAGGCACGATTCCAGCAATATTTGCAGCAGTATCCGAACGGACGACACGCGGCCGCTGCGAGTTATGCCCTCGGATGGACGCATTTCCGCCAGCGCGATTACGGACCGGCGGCGTCGGCCTTTCGCCAGTTCCTCGACTCCTACAGCGAACCTGACGGTGAAATACCGTATCGCCAGGACGCTCGCCTTCGCCTGGCCGACAGCTATTATGCCATGAAGCGGTATGACGACGCTATTGCAGAATACCGTCGCGTGGATGGGCAGGGGGTCGACTATGCCCTGTACCAGACAGGCGAAGCACTTTCTCGGGCAGACCGCAACGACGAGGCAATTCGATCGCTGCAACGTCTCGTCCGGGAATACCCCAACAGTCCATGGCGAGGTGAGGCCCAGTTCCGGATCGGATTCATCCACTTCCAGAACCAGGACTACGCCGCAGCGAGGGAAGCGTATCGCACGCTGATCCAGCGAAACCCGAATGAACGACTGGCCGCACGGGCTCAGTACGGCATCGGAGATACATACTACAACGCCGGTGAAATGGAACAGGCCGTCGACGCCTACCTCCAGGTCCTCCAATCTCATCCCGATAGCGAGTACGCCCCCGAGGCCGCGTCCAGTCTCCAGTACGCTCTATTAGCGACCGGGGATGCATCTCGGGCAGACCAGATCATCGACCAGTTCGAGCGAGAGAATCCGGGAAGCCCGATGGTCGATGAGCTTCGATTTCGCCGGGCGGAGGCCACGTATCAGAGCGGTGGCGTGGACCGCGCATTGCAACTCTTCCAGCGCTTTATCCGGACCTCGAATAACGACGCCCTGCTTCCAGAAGCATACTTCTACGTCGGGGAAATCTACGCGGACCGCGACCAGCAGAGCGAAGCGCGAACCTACCTGCAGCAGCTCGTCGACAACTACCCATCGAGTAACCGACGCCCCGAAGCGGCACTCCGTCTCGGCGACTTGTCGCTTGAGCAGGGCAATGCGCAGGCTGCCCTCGAGGCCTACACAGTCGTCGCGGAGGACGAAAACGTAAATCCGGAACTGCGCGCACAGGCTGTTTACGGTCAGAGTGTCGCTCTGCAGGATCTCGGTCGACGAAACGAAGCCGAACAGTTGCTGCAGCGCCTGATCGACTCGAACCGAGGCGGTCCGCTTCTCGCATCCGCCCGTCTCGGTCTCGCGCGCCTTTACGCTTCGGACGGCCGAACAGCACAGGCCGAGGATCTCTACCGTCAAGTGGCGGAAAGCAGCGACAGTGAAACCGGTGCAGAGGCGCTCGTCCGCCTCGGTATGCTTCTCCGCAACCAGGGACAGCCACGACAGGCGATCCGCGAATTGGATCGGGTATCTTCCCTCTTTGCGGGTTATCCGGAATGGGTCGCACGATCCATGCTACAGCAAGCTCGAGCCTACCAACAGCTCGGGGAATCTGGCGAAGCGTCTCGGATCTACGATCAGGTGATTTCTGAATATGGCGGAACGCCGTTCGCAGAGGACGCACGGAGTGAGAAAGAGCAACTCTGATATCCTCCTCTGACGTGACCGACATCGTTCCTCTGCCCCCGCATTTTTGCCACAGCACGATGCTGATGATCAAATCGATGGCTACTATCGCGCGCTTCCGTTCAACCGCTGTCGTTGTACTCGTCACCCTGGTGGCGAGCATGACAGCGCCTGCGTTCGCGCAGGACAACCCGCAACGGCAACGCGACCCGACGCTTCCGGAGATTGCACCACGCGAGATCGAGATTCGCGGGCAATTTCAGGTGGGCTTCCCTTCCCTTCAGCGACAGCCGCTGCGCGGGTTTGCCTCTCCCCCGACGGTCCCCGTGATACCACCAGACCGGTTGCCGTACACGGAAACGTACAAGCAAGAACGTAGCGACCTCCCGGAGCAGCTCCCATCGCCGCCAAGCGTGGGATCACGACTCGCTACGTCTCCTCCCCCCGCAAACGGCTACGTCGAGGCAGGAGCCGGTCGGTACCTTTCGCGTTTTGCCGAAGGCCACGTGACCCTTCCCGTCACCCCGATGGAGTCATTCGAAATTGATGCAGCCTACGACGGGTCGGCAGGATTTGAACCCAGCACAACCAGCGATGGATCAACGCAACATGATGATGTGGAGGGGTCGCTTCGATTCGTCTCAGAACGCGAAGCGGTTAGCATCGACGCAGGCCTTCGAGGGCTGACGTCGACGTACGATCAGTACGCTGCCGTCCCGAACTCATCCGGCACGATCGGAGCCTCGTCTCCCGACCGAACCGTACAATCTGGAGGGCTCTTCGCCCGGATTCGAACGCATGGCCGGATTCCAACCTCGTTCGGCCTCTCATTTGACCAGACCAGTGCATCGGCAAACACAGAGGTAGGTACGGACAATCGCGACTACGAACAGCAGCGCTTCGCCATCAATGCTCGAGGAGCGATACCGTTCGGCACGCGCGAAATCGAGGCCGATATTGCCGCAAGCACATCGGGACTTGGAAGCAGCGCATTCGAAGGGGACGTACAGACGTTGAACCTCGGCGGATCGGCGATCGCATACCGATCGGGCCCTACGGTCATTCGTGCCGGAGCCCGCCTGCTGACGTTCCAATCCGGCAGCTCGTCGGATTCTCCCCCGACGCCCGAAGCCTCTGCGACGTACTTCGTCCCCACCGGGGAACTCACAATCGCCATGACACCGCGATTTACCATCTTTGCGGTGAATCAACCGGGCCTCGAACACAATACGTTGCTCTCGCGAATGAGTGATACGCCGTGGCTCGCTCCCCAGCGATATGTGCGCCCGACGCTCTACGCTACGCGTGCTGACGCTGGCGTACGAGTATCCGTCGGCCCGTTGCGCATCACCTCCCATGCGGGGTACCGCTATGCACCATCCTATCGCTTCGTCGAACCCGGCCCCGTCGTTGGATATGAGAACGGGTTCTTCCGTTCGAACTACGAGAGTGCCCGGATCGCCGAAGCCGGTGCAAGCTTGGCCCTCCAGGGATTTGATCAGGTGCAGGCGATCCTGCGTGCCACCATTCGCGACGGACAATTGACGGACTCCGATACGAGCATCCCGTACTTTTCCCCTCTCGTCGTTGAATCCGCCCTCACCTACAGCTTCCTGGACGGAAAAGCACTTGCCGGTATGGAACTGGGTGTCGAAAGCCCGCGCTACGTCGACCGGTCCGAGACCGAGCAAACCGATACCATCGTCGACCTTGACCTCAACGGAAGCTATCACGTCACGCCCATCATCGACATTGTGGCTCGGCTGGACAATATGGGTGCTTCCTTCGAACGCTATGCAGGCTACGAGCGCCCGCCTACAACCGTAACAGCTGGTATTCGCATACACTGGTAGTTGGACCAGATCGACTCAATCCGATCCGCACCTTCTTACGGCCACACAAAGGCGTTTAATTTCAATAGAGTGTGATGTATGTTGGAGGACCGACTGGTAACCAACTTGACACGGTCTGCTTCTTGCATCTGTTTTGTTAAACCGGTACGCCCAACCGTTGCGCAGTAGTCCCCGGGCGTCCCCGGACCCCCACGAAATTAGCACACTTCCAATCTCCGTACTCATGGCCGGTCCTTCTGCAGAAGACATTATCCACGCGTTTGCCCGTGCCGTCCGAGACTCTCTCGAGAAAGGTGAATCCGTTCGGGTACCGGGCCTCGGCCGCTTCGACATTGAGCACAGGCAAAGCCAGATGGTAGAGACCGACGAGGGCGAAGCGACGATGGCCCCGCCTCGCGATGTGATATCATTCACGCCCGATTCCGGCACGACCTCATAAGCATATCGCGCTCTCCCTCCCCCCTCACCTCGTTCGCGCATTCGGCTCGCCTCACCATGCCTGCAAATATTTTCGAACGCATCGCCGATATCCTCGGCCTCCCGACGGATCGGTCTGAGAAATTAGTCCGCGCAATGATTCGCGAGATTCGGAAGCGAGCGCGGAAAGGACGTGGCGTTAAAATCCCCAATCTCGGATCCTTCGCCGTCGAAGACGGCCAACTTACGTTCACGCCTGCGAAATCCTTGGCCCGAGCCGTAAACCAGCGTTTCGAGGGCCTTGGTGATGAACAGGTCGCTCTCCCGGAGCTCGACGAACAATCCGGTACGGGTGAAGGACCGACGACAATCACTCGCGGCTTTGACATGGGAGCGTGGGATCCGTTGGATACCGGTGGTGAATCCACGGCATCGGGTACAAGCTCCACGTCGACCTCTGGTGGCGCGGATACAGACGAGTTTCAGATCGCTCAAGAGGCGCCAGACACGGACGAGTTCGAGATTCCGGGAGGGAGTGACCAGGACTCAAACCGCGACGCACCGCGCGACGAGGCTCCACGCCAGGAGGTCGATGCGTCTACCAAGGAACCCGAGTCTGATCCGCAGTGGGATGTCGGGCCCGCTAGATCGGTCGAGGAAGATGATTCATCAGCCGAAGACGCGTTCCCCAGTCCTGACCGATTGCGAGGGGAGGAATCAGCGCGTGACCAGGGATCGGACATCGATCCTTCCGCCCCATTGAGCGTGGATGACCATCGTGCCGAAAACGTGGACGATGACTCCTACGATGATTCCGGGTTCTCTTTCTCGAATGATCCTGATGAACGCGCGGCGTCAGTGGACGATGCAGACGCAGATGAACCAAATCCCTGGGCTGCTGAGTCAGCATGGGACTTGTCAACGGTAACCTCGTCGGATGTCGACGATTCCGATGACGTCGGTGATGATCCTGCCACTGACCCGGAAGACCCGAGCGACTATCCGTCCTATCGACCACCGGACGCTGACGAGCAGGAGGCTGAAAATCAGCCGTCAAGGTCCATCTTCGACTTTGACGAGGAAGAGGAAGAACCCGACTCACCAAAACGGGACGCCCCGAAAACGACGAAGATTGACGTCGCCTCGCTCGAAGATGAAGCCGAGGAGCAAGAAACGAGTTCATCGAGCGCAGCAACCGTAATTTCCGTTGTCGTGATCCTCTTTCTTGCTCTCGCGGGTGGATGGATCGTCCTTGGCCAGCAGGGAATCGTCCCGGCTCCAGACCGTGTTCTCGGTCTGGAGAAGGGCCTCACGACCTCATCGTCCCCATCCGCATCGAACGATGCTGAGGAGGCTCCATCTACTGTCTCCTCCTCCCAAAACGACGCTTCTGCGACCGAAACGGGATCGCCCCAAGGTCAAGCAGATGAGACGACGGCCCCCGAAGAAACGACCGAAGCTGGAAACAATACGCAACGCGGATTCGATTCACAGCAGGGCGGCTTCACCATTGCCGTGGCCTCTCGCTCCACGCGTTCGGGTGCTCAGGCAATGGTTGAGCAATTCCGACGGAATCTGGCAGATACCAACTTGCCTGTAGATATCGTTACTGCTACAACGAACGGAACGACCCGATACCGCGTCGGCGTTGGCCAGTTTTCGACACGTGCCGCCGCGAACGAGACGCGCCGCGAACTGCAGACGCGTCTCCCCGACGGAGCATGGCCTGTCCCAATCGATGGTGAGTAAGCTCTGACTGAGAGGGCTTTCCGAGCAAAGATCGTTTCTGCATTCTTTTTCCGCCGTCTGTATCGGCGCATCCGCCCCCCGCGGATACCTTTCACTCCCACTCCCCCGACTACCCTCCCCCACAGCCTATGGCGCCGCTGCCGCAAGTCGACACGACCGCTGCCGATACAACGCAAGCTGCCGGAGCGGGCGCACAGTCCCTCCTTGACATCTTATTTCAAGGCGGATGGGTGATGATTCCCATTCTCCTGCTCTCGCTCGTAGCAATTTATCTGCTCATTGAGCGCCTGATCACGATCCGTAATGCGCAATCGGACCCAGAGGTCGTTACCGACCGGATACGTCAATACGTCCGCTCAGGCGATGTCGACGGAGCGATATCTTACTGCATGCAGAAGGACGTCCCCATCACGCGCATTCTGAAGCAGGGGCTTGAGCGCCTCGGGCGCCCCATTTCGGAGATCCAGGATGCCGTTCAGGCTGCAGGAAAGTACGAAACGTTTGAGCTGGAGAAAAAGACGAACATGCTCGCAAGCATCGCGGGAGTCGCTCCTATGCTTGGATTCTTCGGAACGGTCCTCGGTATGATTCGCGCGTTTCAGGAGATTCAGAACCTGCAGGGCAATGTTAATCCCAGCGTTCTCGCCGGCGGGATCTGGGAGGCTCTCGTTACAACAGCGACCGGGCTCCTCGTCGGTATTCTCGCTTTACTTGCGTACAACTTCCTCCTTACACGGATTCGCAGGCTGACAAACGACATGGAGCGCTCGGCGACCGACTTTATCGACCTGCTTCAAGAGCCCGTACCTCCACAGTCGTAGGTACGCCGTCTGTCGTTGCCGCATGATATCCGCGCCCCTGTCTTCGCTTTGCCCCTCCTGCCCATGCCACTCGACTTCTCCCCGTCGCGTGAGCCGCTGTCGACGTTCAGCCTTGCCGGCATGACCGACATCGTGCTTCTGCTCCTGATCTTTTTTCTTTTGACCTCGAACTTTATCCCACAAATGGGAATCCGGGTCACACTTCCCCAGGTGGAGTCATCAGCTCCGGTAGAGCGTGATTACGTGACCGTGGTTCTCACCGATGAAGGGACGTATTACGTTAACGGTCAACGCGTCTCAGAGAGCCGGCTTGTTGCTTCCATCCGATCTGCGAAGACGACGCAATCCGCTCTCGTGCTTCGTGCGGATCAGGGTGCTACAATCGGACAGTTCGCCACGGTTGCTTCCGCAGCTCAGGCGCTAAATCTGCGCGTGTTGATGGCAACAGAGCGTAACCGCCGCTGACGTCCTGCCTGCTCTACTGTACAACTGGTTACCAAGCTGGACACCACTCGCCTCGTTGCGGGTGGTGTTTTTTCGTTTGATACATGCCGGAAGCGTACATCAAGTAGATCCGTGCCTTTCAGAGGCATCAAGATCCGATGACGTGAGGGTGCCTAACAGAGACCGCGGCGTGCGCGGCGGTCCAGAGTACGGTTCACGGGCTGTTATTCGTTTTCCGAATGATACGGTCGGGATCCCCCATACCGTGTCCTCGCAGGAGCTCCGAGTTGGGAAGAGAAACGAGTCAACGGTATCCGTTCAAAACCTGTTTGCCGGACAGCCTTCGGCGATCCGATGGTACGGACCTCCCGATAGTCGGTCCTCGCTATGTTGGCAATACTGGGTCGGTTTGATCTCGCGCTGTGTCCACTCCGTCATCGCGAAAAGATCACTGTCAAACGTATGATGGGCATGAACACCCGTCGTTACGTTTCGAGACCCATCCGCCAAACAGGTTGTCAAACGCTCTTCTGCAAGGAGCGGCCGCGTCCGCCGAATCGAAGCCGCTGGAGACACCGACATTTTAACGTCGAAACGGTAGTATTCCGTCGGCCCGAGTCGTACAAGCACATGTGTGACGAGCTCGACCAGACGCCTTCCCCCCGACATCTAACTGTGGATCACCGTGGAGGCACCGACACGGAGGTGAATACGATCGACACATTCTGTCTCTGAGTAGCCACAGACAGGTGTTCAAGCAAACCACACGAGTAGACGGCTACGCCCAGACGCCCTTTGAACGTCACACGTCTGGACGCCAAACTGCCAGAGCACACAAATATAGAAGCGGCTCATGCCTGGAAGGCACGAGCCGCTTCTCTTCTACTTAATTCGCTCTGTAGTCCTCGCTTAGCGCGAGGAATACGAGAGGCGAGTAATCTTATCGACCAGGTTTCGCTTCTTGGCCTCAAAGCCCTCTCGGACGGTCCGATCGCCGATCTCGACGATACGCGCATCGCGTTCACGAACGATCTTCGCGAATGCGATCTGATCACCAAATGGCTTGAGCGCAGCCTCATTGGTCACGAGCGTTGTGCCCTTGTTGCGGAGCACGTCGTCGACCCAAGAGTCTTTGGCGTTGAGGTACATAATCGGAATATCTTCCTCACCGGTGCCCGGCGGGCGATAGATAAAGAAGAGTTCCGTGATACGCTCCTCGAAGCCGTCGCGGTTCACCTCGAAGCGGTAGTCAATAAAGACATAGTTCGCACTCGAGAGACCAATACCCTCCTGGTTAAGAAGCTGATCTTCGAGCTGGCTAACCAGGGTACGGTTCGGGTCGTCAGGGGCACGTTTAATTTGAAGGCTGTCGCTGCGGTCGATCACATTAATCAGTGTGTCGAGCAGGGCCCGAGTTGGCGTCTCGGTCTGCACCGGAGCGATGACCTGCGTCGTCTGGAGCCAGCGCTGGGCGTTAGCTTCGCGCGGGCCGATGAAAAGAAGGAACGCGAGGGCGAGAGTGGCAATCCCGCCGACACGTTTTAATGCGTGGAGTGGATGGATGGTACGCATCATAACGTTATGAGAACGGCGATGGGATGAATCGAGGGGGAGGTCCGTACTACGAGAGCACGAAACTGAAGGAACGGCTGGCCTCGCTTAGCTGAACAGGGATGGCCTGTCCGGCGTGGTTGATACGAACGACACCCTGCAATTGGACCAGAATTTGGTCCTTCGGGCGTGCGTCGCGCAACTCACGCACGAGTCGCAGTTCGCTGCCGTTCGAGAGATTGAACGTGCCAACCTCTTGGCTCGCAGCAAGTCCCTTCCTGATAGAGACGCGGGCACGACGGATTTGGTAACGGGCATCCTGCGGGTAGCTGGACGCATACTCACGGTCGGGCTCGATTTCAAAGTCGAGCACGGGACGTGCCTTCGAAAAGGCGTCGCCGCTGGTGAGTTGTTTGCCCGTGGCATCGAGAACCTTGATCTCCGGTCGAGGCGGATCGATAACAGCAAACTCTTTCGATCCCAAGAAGACATCATCTTCTTCTTCGCTGGCCAAGAAGGCCCGGACAGACACAGACTGCCCAGACGGGCTCAGGCGTAGCTGACGCCCTTCCTGCATGTTTCCGTTGGCCTCCAGCTTCAGCGGCTGGTTCTCAAGACCCGGAACGTCGATCCGGATCTGGTTCAGCGTCTGCCGATAGAGCGATTGCGTCGCCACACTCGTGGCAACGAGCTCGGGTCGGCGCACGGTGAAGGAACCACGGACCTCTGTTTCGGCCGTCTCCTTGTTCACCTGCTGATATTCCATCACCGCGGTGTAATTGATCTTCTTTACGTCCTCATCTTCCGCCAGGAGGCTACCTGTCGGCATTTGAAGAGACGTGTCGCCCATGACGGTCATCCGCCCATCGGGCGCCTTCAATGTCACTTTGCTTGCAGCGGTAAGGTATGCTCGAGCTGTGTAGGGCTGTCCGAGAACGATGTTCTCATCCCCTACGACGACCGGCTTCACTTCCTTGACCGCGAAGGTCGTCTCATCCAGATCAAACGTACTGAAAGAGTACAGGAGGATCGGCAGGTACAGCGCCAGCATCACCTGGTACCGCAGCTGTTTAATATCCGAATTTTCTCCAGCCATAGGTTACTTCACCGTTTGCTTATTTTCGGAGACGCCGTTTGCGGCTTGCGGATTATTGAACTGGCGGAAGCGGCTCAGCATGGTGTCCAGATCATTGCGCATCTCCTGAACAGCAGATCCCGCATTCTCCATTTCACCGCCAAGGGCGTTCATCCCGCGACCGAGGCGCTCTGCGTCCTCTGCGAGATCACCACTGGCCACCTCGCTCAACTTCGAGCGCATGTCTTGCACGGCGACGCGTGCACGCTTCATCTCCCCGACCATGTCGTGGATTTCACCGCCGAACTGCTTGATCTCTTTTCCAAGCGCGCCCATCATGACGTTCAGGTCGTCATTGACCTTCTTCTCAATCATCTTCCGGGCCGAGGCGGTGACGGGCGTACCGGGATCCGATGAACCAGCAGCTGCCATTTGTTGTGCTTCTTCATCGGAGGACGGCGTGTCCATGATGAAGGCTTGTCCCAGTTCGAGGCAGCCCATGACAACGAAGGCAGCGGCCTCACCAATGAAGCCGAGCTGCATAAACAGCTCCCAGTTCGGATATTTTAGAATTTTAAAGAACACCCCGAGGATGGCGAGGGCACCAAAGATTCCGATAAAGAATCCGAGGACCTTCGTAATCCTCGCAAGGATGGCTTCTGATCGTTTTGTGGCCATAGCGATTTAACGTGCTATAACAATTAAGGCGAGAACGGAGGAGTTAAAGTGGGGAACGAATGGCACGCACTACGCAAGGCGAACGCACACCGCTGTTCCCGAGTCAATGTTAGGCGTAAGGCGCGGTGCCGCTAGAACAACCCGCCACCTTGCTGTGGCTGTTGCTGTGGAGGTTGCTGCGGCTGCTGGGCCGGCGGTTGCTGCTGACCCTGCGGAGGCTGACCTTGCTGCGGAGGCTGACCCTGAGCCGGCGGTTGCTGGCCCTGTGGTGGCTGCCCCTGCTGCGGTACACCCTGTTGACTGTTGGGAGAAGGAATGCGTTGCGCGCCACCGTTGGATTGGTCGCGGCTCACACCTTCGATCTGGCTGATATCTGCTGCACATCGTACGCCAATTCGAGGGGAGGCATCTGCCTTATCCTGGAAATCACGGAAGCCAACACCGATCCGAAATGCGTTGGAACTCCATGATCCGCCTCGAATGACGTGGCGTGTTTCAGTCTCGTCGCGGTGAACTGGATCGAGGTCAGAAAGCTGACTGTATGTAGGCGTGTATGCGTCCTCAACCCACTCTGCTACGTTTCCTGACATGTCGTGGAGCCCCCAACGACTCGGCGGATAGGATCCAACGGGGGCCGTAAAGGCATAACCGTCGGCGGCCTGACCCTGTCGACCCGGGTTGAAGTTCGCGAGCCAACGGCCGAACCCATCCTGGGGTGAGAAACCAGCCCACGGGTAAATTCCACCCACGCGACCACTCCGAGCGGCGTATTCCCACTCGGCCTCGGTCGGCAAACGTTTACCGGCGTACTGACAGTATTCGCTAGCTTCCTCCCATGTGATGGCTACGACCGGGTAGTCGTCGTACGTCGAGCCGTAGAAGTAGGTCGACCAGTCGGCCCGGCTTGCGCTCTCACGCCAGGCGGACGAGTCGGGGAGTAGGTCGTCGCGACGATTAGACTGATTGAGGAATTCGCGGTACTCCGCGTTCGTAACCTCGAATCGGTCCATGTAAAAGGAACTCACGGTGATGCGACGACGACCCGCGTTTTGTATGTCAAATGGATCTTCGTCGGTAAGTCCCATAATGAAGGT
This sequence comes from Longibacter salinarum, assembly GCF_002554795.1. NCBI lineage: Bacteria > Pseudomonadati > Rhodothermota > Rhodothermia > Rhodothermales > Salisaetaceae > Longibacter > Longibacter salinarum. The sequence goes on from NZ_PDEQ01000001.1 coordinate 628,075, forward strand.
TCCGTCGGGAAGACGCACCATGTCACCGTCCTCGGAAACAACGACCTCTCCGGAGATCGGTGGTACGCCGGGATCGTCGAACGCAGCGTCGTTCGGGCCCGAAATCATCAACGGCTCATTGGTCTTGATGGAATCCCGGTCCGGACGCTCGAAAGCGGAGGGCGGACCTCCCTGCGTAAGTTGCGTCGGATCCTGGAACGGACTCTGAACGGCCCCACCCCGCTCACCGAAGTTCTGCTGACGTGCGAAGCCTTCCGACTCACCCGGTTCGCGCGGCTCTCGCGGCTCTCGCTCTCTACGATCTTTCTGATCTACCGGCGTTGCCCCGGGCTCGGCGCGGGCGATCCGTTCGAGTTTATAGACAAGGCCGAGCGACGGCATTAGACCGGCAACGATCTCCGGGGTGTCCGTTTGCGAAATATCCTCACGCTCGACGTATCCCCAACGACCAGACACCTCGAGGGAGATTGCGATATTGCGCTGGACACCATATTCCAATCCCACACCAACGGGAATCATCCCTTTCTCATCGTTAACGCCACGAGAGAAATATCGTCCGTATCCGGCAAAAAGATACGGGTTAATGTTGGCGTCAACCCCGAGTGGATGCAATTGAAGAATCGCTTCGAGGGACAAAAGGTCTTGGTACGTGAGTCCAGCGCGGAGACGCCCGTAGTTGGCGTAGTCAAACTGGACACCACCACCGACTGCCGGAGTAGTACCACTAATGGAGCTCAGCTCCGTGTCTTCCGCAACCAGCGCTCCCCCCTGTAGGAAAAGGCGCTGCGCATTGGCTTCCGACACGCTGCCCACGAGAATGAACAGCAGGGTAGCGGCGATGAATCGTTTCATCGACATAAGTATGGTCTCGCGTGGGGTAAGTGAAGAAGTGCGTGCAGCGGGGATATTGTGCAGCGGGGATATTGTGCAGCGGGGATATTGTGCAGCGGATTAGTACTCGTTGAGGTTAAACCGATAACCGACGGTAATAAAGCCGAGCAGATCCACTGGACCCGCCCCCGTGATGCCAGAGTGACCATCGAGGAAGTCCGTCGTTGAAACCCGGGCACCGATCCGGACCTTGTCCGAGACCAGGACGCCACCAACGATCGACCCTACAACACGCGTTCCAAGTTCTTTGAACTCGGAGTCGGGACTCGGGTCTTGTGCAGGAAAACCGGTGTACGTCGGGCTGATCACAAACATGGGTCCCCCGCCGAGAAAAACACGGAGCAGGTCCTGCTTGATGTACGGCAGTTCGTAGCTACCGGTAAACTCGAGCGAGATCAGATTATTGGTAAACTCCAAGTTTCGAATATTCTGCCCGGAGATTCGATCATATGACACCTGTGCTCCGATACCGAACTGTTCGTACTCGCCAAACCGCTTGTCAACCCCAACAACCACGTCCAGTTGTGCACCACCAAGATGCTTCAGGATATTGTCGTTCGGATTAGAGTCAAGATCACCTTGATACGTATTGATCCCGACCCCAACGTAGACGCCACTAATAAACGGCTGGTTGACAGGCTGAGGCGGTGCCTCTTGTTCCTGACTGTTCTGCCCGTAGGCAGGACGGCCGCGATTCCCTCTCGGATTAACTTGTGCATACACCTCCGAGAGAAGACTCGTCCCTAGCAAAAATACCAGGCACAGGGTCCCTACGCGAGTCAGCGTGGAGTCAAACATGAATGTCGTCGGTAATGGGTGACTAACGGGTGCGCGACCGGCGCCCGACTCATCTATCATCGGGAACGCGCCGGGGTGAACCGAACGGTAAACTAAACTACGTCGCAGGTCAGCAAGTGACAAATGTGGATCTCATGCGTTTGATTAATTTACCCTCCCTACCACGAAATTGCGACCTTCTTGCACATCGGAGGGCAACTACAGCGGCACTATAAATAATCTCTTGGCTGAGCGCGGTCGACGGTACAGGAGCAACGTCGGCGTTTGAACAAAGAATCTCAAGCAGAAGATTAAAATGGAGGACACGCACGACGAAGATGAACACAACAATCGTGCAAAAAGGTTACACCCAAAAAAGATGCCGCGTAACCATCTCCCACACAATCCGTCCCCTCTATTCACATAAGACCTTCTTATGGACGTGAGCAACCGCTGCTCATTTGTGTGACGGCAGCGAATATTGGCCTGCAAATGTACTAAACCGTCTCATAGCAGTCACGTCATTGTTTACCTTTCATACGATTCGCAAAATGTATCAAGTTCCATCTCCATATAGCTGCTAGCGCACGTGCGCGCCGGAATGCATTGGATGTCGCTGATGACGATGTTCTTTCTGGACCAGCCATCCATGTCTTTTCCTCATTCAACGTGGGCAGACGTGCAGTCCACACTGACCCATCGGCTATCCGTGCCACCAATCTCGATCCAATGCCCGATATTGAACCGCTTCGGACACGTGGCGGGCGTCGATCTCGGTAGCTTCTTCTAAATCTGCAATGGTCCGTGCAACTTTCAGGATGCGCGTATACGCCCGAGCACTTAGGCCGAGACGTTCGATAGCGGATTTCAGCAATGTGCGTCCCGAATCATCGACAAAACAGTGCTCCTCCACGAGACGGCTCCCGATTTGCGCATTGCAATGAACGAGATCATCTGAGTACCGGACGTCTTGAATCGTCCGCGCGCGCTCCACCCGGTCCCGAACCGTAGAAGAAGAGTCACCGTCCCGTGGTCCATCCATTTCGTCAAATGAGACCGGAGCGACCTCTACGTGTAGATCAATGCGATCCATGAGAGGCCCACTCAATTTCGATAGGTACCGTTGGACCTGAGCGGGTGCACATACGCATTCTCTCTGAGGGTCCGTCAGATGCCCACAAGGGCATGGATTCATGCTTGCGATCAGCATAAAGCGAGCCGGGTATGTTACGGTCGACCGAGCTCGGCTAATCGTGATTTCTCCTTCTTCAATTGGCTGCCGCATCACCTCCAGCACGCGGCGCTTAAACTCGGGCAACTCGTCCAGAAACAAAACACCGTTGTGCGCGAGCGAGATTTCCCCTGGCTTTGGGTGCGCCCCTCCCCCACAGAGACCTGCATCGGAAATTGTATGATGCGGAGAGCGGAACGGCCGCGTGCCCACGATTCCGTTCCCTGCATCTAAGCGGCCGGCCACGGAGTGGATCTTCGTCGTCTCAAGAGCCTCGGCCCGGGACAACTGTGGCAGGATCGTCGGCATTCGGCGAGCGAGCATGGTCTTACCAGACCCCGGCGGCCCCACGAGCAGAGCATTGTGTCCTCCAGCAGCAGCGACTTCCAGGGCACGTTTCGCATTCTCCTGCCCTCTCACATCTCGAAAATCGAGGATTCCGACCGATTCGTGACGCTCATCCTTACGACCCGAACCGTCATATGGCGCTGGCGCTTCGATTGATGATTCTGACGACAGGACATTCACGGCATCGCGCAGGCGACGGATGGGATACACGACGATATTCTCAACCACCGCCGCCTCTGGTGCATTCGCTGCCGGGACCAAAACGCCATCGCATCCATGGTCGCGCGCTTCGATCGTCATGGGCAATACCCCGCGAACGGGACGCACGCTCCCATCGAGTGACAACTCCCCCATGATCCAGTTTCTTGCTACAGCCTCCTCCGGAACCCGGTCTGTCGCTGCCGCAATCAGGCTGATCGCCAGCGGCAGGTCGAAAGCCGCACTATCCTTCGGGACATCCGCGGGGGCAAGGTTAATCGTGATACGCCCACGTGGCGCCTCAAGATTTTCGTTTTTCAGCGCAGCCCAGATGCGGTCGAGGCTTTCGCGTACGGCCCCCTTCGGAAGACCGACGACGGTGTACTCGTGAATACCGGACGCTACATTTGTCTCAACCTCGATAGGCAAAGCATCAACACCGTGTGTCGCGCTACTCCAGACGCGGATAAACATGTCAGTTCAGCGTGTGTCATAAAGAGACGATACCGTGTGTCTCTTAAGACACATCTAATATGACTTCCATAACGCCGTCCCCGACACGGTGGCTATGCAACCAAAAGATTCTTGCCCACGACTCGCATACTTACTCCGACGAACCGATACGCAGACGTGCAATAACAGACAAAGGGTCGGTCAAAACTTCCATTCAGTGCAAATCTTACTCGTTCCTGGTGCGAATCGACCCGAACATCCGATCGCGGATTCGCACGAAAGCAGTCGCAAGATTTACAGTAGGGTATGCCCCCCTGATGCCTGGTTACCTATCTTCGCCTATTTCTTCGAGCACAGGAATCTCCTCCTCATCGTCGTCCTGTGTCGAGTCTTGCGAGAGTGTAGATGTCGGAATCCCAGAAAAAAAGTGCTCAAGCTCGTCGTGCTGGGCCTTTGCGTCGTGATAACCGATATCCATCAGTCGGTCGATGTAGTCGGGCAGAAAGAGCAGTACGCTCATCCAGTCTGGACTCCGCGTTTCGCTCGCACCAAGGCCACTCGTCAGAAAGCGGACAGACGCGGGCAACTGATCTTTGTACTCATACGCAAGCTGTGCGAGATCGACAGACGGGCGCAAGCGCAAGAGCTGAATTTCACGCATGCCCATCCGTCGGTGTCGGGGCAGTTCATTCACCAGCCGATTGACCCGCTCTAACGTGTAGGCATCTTGGTCAAGCGTATCGGCAAAGATCGCGTTCATAAGGAGACCGATAATCTGTGCCGTCGGTGGATACCCGATCACTGAGGGCGCATCCGCCTCGGCTCGGCTTCGCGGGTAGTGGTTCGAAATCGCCAGAATTCGATCGGCCCCAAGGTGCACGGCCGGCGCAAGCGGCGCTGAAAGCCGAATTCCTCCATCCCCGTACCAGGAGTCTCCGATTTGGACGGCCGGAAAAACAAGCGGCAGTGAGGTGGATGCCATCACGTGATCGACCGTCAGCTCCGCATGGATGCTGATTCGATTCGGGCGCTCCCACACATCGAAGTCTTGCCCCTGCACCCACGTGACGGTCTGCCCCGTCGTATAGTTTGTCGTGATAACAGCGGCTGCTCGTAGTCTCCCCTGGCGCAAATTTTCGCTCACACCATCGAGAATCCCTTCATTCGCTCCCAGCTTCTCGCTCAGGAAATGCCACAGCGGCGTCGTGTCCAGGAGCCCGTGCTGACGCCGGATCGCTTCTGGACTGACGCTGGCGCTTTCGGGCTTGTCTCGCTGATTCCACAGCAGGCTCCACAATATGCTGAGGCCGGACTCCACCTCGAACACGTCCTCCACATCCAGGTCTCGCCAGGAATCTTCTAACCGCTCAGCCGCTTCATCGAGCGGGCCCACGTGGTTCGCAATCTGTGCGGTGTTGATGGCGCCTGCGGAGATGCCGGTTAGAACCGGAAAGTTTACACCAGGAAATGCCTCAGAGATGTACCGAAGAACACCCGCCTGAAATGCAGATCGCGCTCCGCCCCCGCTCAACATCAGAGCCAACGTAGGCGTCACAGGTGGCGGATAGAAAAAGTCTTTGATCTGGCGGAAAAGAGGATTCACGTTGTGTGCTCAATAACGGAGTTCGTAAAACAGGTCGGTCGCATCGTTTCTCGATAACCGCTTCAGAACCTGTTTGGCGGACAGCCTTCAACTTCCCAAAGGGTCAGACCTCCCAACGGTCGGTCCTCGCTATACTCGCAACAAGCTTTACTCGTAACAATAGGCGTGATTGAATTCACGTACTGTATCTTCTGCGTCCGTGCCAAACGATCACCGTCGCGTCTGCGAACAGACTTGAACGTTCGCACTTATTTTTCGGCGATCCATTCGCCTCACAGGTTGTCAAAGTGTAACGGTCAAGACGGAGGAACGCGAACGGTCAATCCTACGTGATCTGATGTACCAAATGCATCCGCTGACGTGCCACGACTCTACATGAACGTTCTTTTCATTTTTCTGGATGGTGTTGGCATCGGGCCACCAACGCTGAACAATCCCCTAGCGGCGCATACATGGCCCGCACTCGAACGATTGGCCAGCGACCAATCGTGGACGGCTCCTCTGCGCTCCGTTCACACGAAGCAGCACGTCGTAAAACCGATCGATGCAACACTGGGCGTAGAGGGCTTGCCCCAAAGCGGTACGGGACAGGCAACTCTGTTTACGGGCGTAAACTGTGCCGAACGTGTTGGACGCCACTTCGGCCCCTTCCCCCACTCTGCTACACACGATGTGTTGAGGAAGCTGAATATTTTCCAGCGAATGGAGTCTGAGGTTGACCCAATAGACAATCAGTCAAGCGCTTCGACCTTTGCTAACGCGTACCCGGAGCGGTTCTTTGAATGGGTAAACGGGCGTGGTCGCTGGACCGTGACGACCTTTTCGGCGATAGAAACCGGTCTAGATCTTCGAGGGACGAACGAACTCCAAACCGGTGATGCGGTCGCAGCAAACATTTCCGGATCTGGGTGGCCCGACCCCACAGCCAATATCGCTCCGATCACAGCTACGCAGGCTGCAGACAACCTGGTACGCCTTCACCGAAAGCATCGCCTAACCTTGTTCGAGTACTATTTGACAGACAAAGCTGGTCATGGGCGACTGGACGAGTCGGCTGAAAGCATTCTTGCCAACGTTAATGACTTTTTGTGGCGGGTACTCGACCGGCTCGACCCCGCAAAGGAATGCCTCGTCATCACGAGTGATCACGGCAATATCGAGGATCTGAGTCAAAAGCAGCACACGCGTTATCCCGTACCATTCATCGCACTGGGGCGTGGTGCACATGCATTTGAGAACGTCCAGTCCCTCACGGATGTGACCCCCGCCATCCTCCGACTTTTCGCAACGGAGACGGCGTAATCTCGTGCTCCGCATCGCCCTTACATCCGGCGATTCTACGAAGGTCAGATCTCGACGCCGCCCTCAGCATCCGCACGAAGTAGCAGATCTCGGGTGACATCGTCAATGGAGCTGCAACCGGTGAGGCCCAGCGTCAGATCGAGATCCGACAACAGGTTGAGCATCATCTCGCTAGCGCCATCTGCCCCCGCGATAGCAAGCCCGTGGCAGTAAGGACGTCCGACGAGGACGGCGCGAGCACCGAGTGCCAGAGCTTTCAGGATATCGCTTCCTCGACGAATCCCGCTATCGAAAAAGACCTCGATCTGGTCGCCCACGGCATCGGCAACCACGGGCAATGCATCGAGCGCGGCAATAGCTCCGTCCACCTGTCGCCCGCCATGGTTGGACACGATGATTCCGTCCACCCTGGCTTCCGCCGCTCGTTTGGCATCCTGCGGATCCAGAATGCCCTTGAGTACAATCGGCAGATCGGTGAGGTCGCGCAGCCACTGGAGGTCGTCCCAGGTCAGTGCCGGATTGGAGAACATGCTGGCGAAATACAGGATGGCCTGCGTGGGATTTTCCTCGGGCGGCTCGTCGAGCGCACGCCGAAAGGCTGGATCGCTGAAATAATTTCCGAGTCCCTCCCCTTCCAAAAATGGCAAATAGCCATTCTCAAGATCACGGTCACGCCATGAGAGAACCGTCGTATCCAGCGTAACCACGATGGCGCTGTACCCACTCGCTTCGGCTCGCTCGACCATGCTGGCCGTCACGTCGTCATTCTTGCCCCAGTATAACTGAAACCACCGTGCGCCATCCCCCTGCGCGTCCGCCACCTCTTCCATCGAGCGAGACGCGGCCGTGCTGAGGACCAGCGGTAGGTTCAGTGTCGATGCAGCTTCGGCGACGGCCACCTCAGCGGCCGGATGGATGATCGATAAGACACCGATCGGTGCGAACATCATTGGTGCACGGATCGTGGACCCCAACACCTGGACGTGCAGATCGCGATCCTCGACTCCTTGCAACATGCGAGGCCGTAACCTCCATCGCCTGAACGCGGCCCGGTTCGCAGACATCGTGTCTCCAGAGCCCGCCCCACCATCCAGGTACCCCCAGGCGCGGTCGTCGAGAACCTCACGCGCAGCGATGCGCAATCGATCGGGATCGACGGGGAGGTCGGGCGCCTTCCCCTGTAGCCCATTCATGTAGATCTCAATCTGCCGCTCCATTCCAACGGAGCTACTACTGACCCGGTCACTCATGGCGCTACTGTCGACTCGTCGAAGAGATGTTTCAGTGCGTGTCTCATCGTACCGCTGCGATGAGACTACGAACGTGTTCGGTGAAGTGTCTAAGAGCGTACTCCCCACGGCTTTTCGTACTACATGGCTCGAATGCGCACTGCACGTGGAGGCTCATACACGGTGTCTTCCCAGAGGATAATCTCCGCGCCCTCGTTTCCCGCCGGGACACATTCACCGGAGATGCGGTCAACGCGCACGGGTCGTCTCACGCGTACGTTTCGAACATCGACCGGAATTTTAGCGCCATCGGCAACGACCCGCTGAACTTCAGCTTCCCTTGCATCAGTAGCGTCATGGGAGAAACTTCACCATTGTTTACACGAAGCCAGTCCTCTGCGGCGACTGTCGCCGTCAGCGTCGGGACTTCCTGCTCTCCTTCAAGGATATCGAGATTCCCGTCCTGAATGACGAGCTGATACGTACCTCCTCCTTCTCCGGTAATGTCGAGTTGCACAACAGCATCCGTACCCTTTGCTTCCTCTGGCTTAAACCGTTCCGGATACGATGCGATGACTTCTGGGATGGATTCGAACGACATAAGAAGCGATGAGATGAACGACGGACGTAGTGAACGACATTCAGGCGAACGTTAGTTCGCGGCCTGGGAATTGGGCGTATCAAGCCGCCCCTCGACGAGTTCAGTTACAATCCGATCGGCCTCGTAGATATCGCGAAGGGCCTCAAGTATGCCCCGCGCGTCGACCGAAATAGCTCGTGCTTTTTCTGTCGTGTATAGAAACTCGTTCGGCAGAGCCTCGATGTTGCTGTCGAAGACCAGGCCGACAACCTCGAGATCCTTGTTCAATAGCGGGGATCCGGAGTTTCCGCCCGTGATGTCGTTGGTCGAGACGAGGTTGAGTGGCGTCTCCAAATCCAGGTCTTCCGGTCGATTCACCCAACGCTCAGGCAAACTCCAGTTGCGATCCCCATACGAGTAATAATGGTCATAGAGCCCGTAGAAGTTGGTGTAGGCGTGCGCACGCGTACCGTTATACTCGTAACTCGCCACGCGCCCATCCGCGATTCGCAGAGTAAATGTCGCATCTGGGGGAATGTCTCGCCCCACGACAGCGAAGCGCGCTCGCGCGAGACGACCGTTCAGCGTCTCCTCGCTTGCATTGAAGTCCGACATCTGCTGATTGATCGTAAAGAATAGCGGGGCGATCGCATCGATCAACTCAACCGCAGGATCATCGCTCGATAGAAAGGACTTGTCGAGGATCTGGACATATTTCGCCGAATCCATCAGCGCGCTGTTCTGAACCAGCGATTCAGCAATGTCTTCCGGGGTACGATCCGCCATGATTTTTCGGACGGTCGGATCATTCGCCCCAAACGCTGAGCGAATTTCCCGCAGCCGGGCTTCGATAAAGGGTTGCTCGACCTCCACCGGCCAGTCCTGAATCTCAAGTGCATCCTCGCGAATGCCCTCCAGGCGATCTGCCGCCGCCCCTCTCCGTTTGAGCGTATCGTAGAAGTATCCGTATACGGCGCGCGTGAGGATCCTGGAGCCGATCGAGGTGGCGCTAAACGCTGCGAAAGCGTTGTTCTTCTCTGCAGCCACTCGCTTGGAGCGCTGTAGCTGCTCAATCTCTTCCAGGACATCGCCATACTTCGTCTGAAGGGAGTCGACCGCCATAATCGAATCCTGCAGAGCCTTTTCCGCCTTCGCCCGTCGTGCGATGAGATACGGATCCCGCAGCCCCCGAAGCTGGCCTCGGTAGTTTTTGACCGAGTTATCAATCGAAAAGTACGTATTTCTCAAGCCGTACTCGTCTGCCTTTTCCGGATTCGCTTCAATGTAGGGCTCCAGAATCTTCGCGCGCGTCGCAAGCACGTCAAGCTGACCTGGAAGAGAGTGATCCCGGGTGAACTTCAGCTGCGAAACGGTCGAGAGCCGGCTTGTCGATCCCGGATTTCCAACGACGAAAACAGGATCGCCTTCGTTGCTGCCATCCACATCCCAGGAGAAATGCTGCTTCGGCGTTAGGGGCTCGCCGTTGTCGTTGTATACGCGGAAAAAGGTGACGTCGAGCGTATAGCGTGGATACGTAAAGTTGTCCGGTGCCCCCCCGAAGAAGCCGAGACTCAGCTCCGGCGCCATCACGAGGCGTACATCCTCGAATCGTTCGTAGGTATAGGCCGAATAGCGTGCTCCGCTGTAAAGCGACACAATCTCAACCGATAGATCCTCGTTGCGACGCTTGGCCGCCTGCGTCATCTCTTCCTGCATCTGCTGGATCTGCTGGTCTCGATTTCGCCCCCTCGTATCGTTGTCGGCCTGAAGTCGGCGATTCACCTTCTCGGTCACGTCCTCAATCTCGACCAACTGCTCGACGTAAAAGTCAGGCACCTTCCGCTCATCCGAAAGCGACGATGCGTAAAACCCATCGTCGAGCAACCCCTCCCCTTCCTTGCTGACCTGCGACACACTCTCGCGCCCGCAGTGATGGTTCGTCATCACCAATCCATGAGCAGAGACAAACGACGCCGAGCACCCTGGAATCCGTAGTGCTCCCAGCCGGGCTTTTCGAAACCACGCCTCGTCGGGGCGAAAATCGTACTCATTCTCGAAATAGTCGACAGGCGCGCTTTCGAACGTCCACATCTTACCGCGATCGAATCGCTGCGCCTTGACCGTATCGAACCCAGTCGGAATGACCGTCACGGGCTCGGGCTCCGGCGGTGGTGTTTCCGTCGACGGGGCCTCTTCGGTGACAGTCGCAACCGTCGCCGTTTCCCGAGAGGGACTACATCCAACAATCAGCGTCGCGGCCAGGAGAAGCGCGATACCGGAAAAGAAAAAACGTCGCATGGTGGGCATTGAACTGGAGAGCACAGAGTAAATACGTAGCAGCGGGTTTGGATCTACGGCATCGTGACCGGGCTGAAAGGCTAGAAATTACGGACCTTCGGGTGCGGCCGCCTCCGTTTTCACAAAGCCGCGACCGGTGACCTCGTGAACCAGACGGTCGGCATCGTAGATTTCATCGAGCGCCTCAAGCATCCCGCGGACATCCACGGAAACGGTGCGTGTGCCGCGCTCCGGCAGGAAGATAAAGTCTCCAGACAGGCTTTCGATGTTACCATCGAATGCAAGCCCAACGACCTTGAGCTGCTTGTTGAGAACGGGTGAGCCGGAATTTCCACCCGTAATGTCATTGGTCGACACCATGTTCATGGGTGTTGTCATGTCGAATGTGGCCGGCGGAGACTGCCAGCGTTCCGGTAGATCCCATTCGCTATCCGTCCCATGGGCGTGAAAGTGCTCAAACAGCCCGAAGAACGTGGTGTAGGCAGGTGCGCGGGTACCGTTGTACTCGTAATCGCGAACCACGCCATCCGCGAGACGGAGCGAAAAGGTAGCGTCCGGGGGCACGTCATGTCCGTATACTGCGAAGCGCGCCCGACCGAGTTGCTTTGCCAGGTCGGCTTGGCGGGATGACAGGCCGGCCCAGGCGCTCTGGAAATCGCGATACCGATCATACACTGCGCCCATGGCCGCCACCGCAGGGTCGTCTGCCGCGAGGGAACCAGACTGGATTGCCTGTGCTGCGGAGGTACTGTCAGACAGTACAGATTCAGACAAAATCTCGCGCGCTGCCTGCTCGGCAGATCGACCGCGAAGAATCTGTTCGACAGCAGGATCATCCGCACCGAAGTACCGCTGGAAGTCAGCAAGTCGTGCGGTCAGAAAGAGACGGTTCAGCGATGACGGCTGACTCGACCCGACGACCTGCTGGCGAAGCGACTCAAGTTGCTCGCCGCTCCCCCCGGCCGCCGAGCGATCGAGATACTGTTGGGCGGCAATGGCGCGACGGATCGTCGCAGACGAATACGATGGATTGGTTGCCAACCGGAACGCCTGATACGTCGGAGCCAGCTCACGCTTCTGCTCTTGGACACGAGCCATGCTGTCGAGGAGTCCACCGTACTGAGCCTGCAGCGAGGAGTCTGCCGCGAGGGCATCCGCAAAGTTTTGCTCTCCCTGATGGATTCGCGCCATGATGTAGCCGTCTCGTAGCGCCTCTACACGCCCTCGATACAACTTGGATGCGTTCTGCAAACCGAAAATGGAGTTTTTAACGGCTGAGGGCGCATCCGGCGTCTCCTCCACGTACTGCTGCAGCGCGGCAACACGCGTTTGCAAAAAGTGAAGCAGGGATGCATCTGTCACGTCGCGGCGAAACCTCAACTGGCTGAACGTTTCGAGCCTCAGCGTGCTCCCGGGATTCCCGACTACAAAGACTGCTTCGCCTGGGCGACTCCCCTCTGTGCTCCATTCGAAATGGACCTCCGGCTGGACGGGCTCCCCATCCTCATAAACCCGAAATATCGCCATGTCGAGCGCATACCGCGGATAGGTAAAGTTGTCGGTGTCTCCGCCGAAGTAGCCCAATTGGAGTTCTGGAACGAAAGCGAGCCGGACATCTTCGTAGCGGCGAAACGTGTACGCCGAATGGAGCGCCCCATCGTACAGCGGGATGATTTGGGTACGGTAGCCGGCCTCCCCTTGACTGACTTCTGCCGTGACCTCGTCTGCGATTTCAGAAAACACCTCCTCCCGCGCCGACTCACGCTCGGCATCAGTTTCGGCTGCATCGAGAGCACGATCGACTCGATCGCTGACATCGCGGATGTTGATGAGCTGTTCGGCGTAGAAGTTTGGCGCCTTGCGCTCCTGATCGACGGACTCCGCGTAGAAGCCGTCGGTAAGCAAATCCTCCCCTGCTCGCTCGACATCCACTGCATGGCTGCGCGCGCAGTGATGATTCGTCATGATCAACCCATTTTCCGAGACAAACGAGGCCGTGCACCCTGGAATGCGCAGAGCACCGAGGCGAGCCCGACGCAACCACTGTTGGTCGGGGCGAAACCCATACCGTTCTTCGAAATCATCGAGTGGCGGATGGTCAAACGTCCACATCCGACCGTCATCAAACCGTCCAGCCTCAACGGTATCCCGCTCGACCTCAGCACGAATCCGCTGGTCGAATACGTCGACGGATTGTGCTGTAGCCGTTAGTCCGGGCGCGACCAAGACAAAAAGGAGTGCCAGCAGAAGTCCGTTCCGGTAGGCGCGAAGCGATGAAACCATATCAGACGAGGCGTGGATGATGAATTTGAGCAAAGTGATGACCGCATCTTCGGGAAGACACTGCGCACCGAAACGCTAGAGTCGGTCCGGTGTTGCGCGATCGTAGCATTCAACATCGATTGGTGTGCCTATCTGCAGCCATCCTCTGAATTGACCACCTCGTTTATTACTGCGTTTCGTGGTGAAATGATCAACTCTGCACCGCGTCGGTCCGTGACCGGAACCCGAAGGATAGTGAAACGATATTGAGTGCTGCGCTGCCGGGACGGTCGTCTCTGTGGCACTCCCGCGACGCGAAAGTGGCGGAATTGGCAGACGCGCTAGATTTAGGATCTAGTGGGGTTAAACCCGTGGGGGTTCGAGTCCCCCCTTTCGCACCATGACGTATATATCAACGCCTCAAGCAGCCGGGATCGGATCTGCCTGAGGCGTTTTTTCTTTTCCTCTCTCTTTCTTGCGCACGTCCCGGCTCTCTTGCCTCGTCGGACACATCCATAAAAAAGGAAGCCTCTTGCGGTAGAGGCTTCCTTTTTAAGTCGACTGAGAGTCGGCACCGAAATGTAGGACAATTCTGGCTACGCGGTCACCTCGCTGCTAAGAGAGGTCAGATCGACACGATCCTTCACTTTCTTATACACTTCCCAGTCCATAAGAACCGCGTACGGCTCGTTATTTTTCTGGATCAGGATGCCGTTCTTGGTTTTCCGAACATGGTCGATCAGTTCGGAAGTCTCTGCCCGAAGTTCAGTGATGGTCGCAATCGCGTCTACGCCTTCTGTGTGATACATGGGAGTCCCATTGTGTTTGTGTGCGTTCAGTGATCGGTTGCGTCCCGCACCGGTCGACAAACCCTGTGGGAAAGACTGCCGGCGTAGTAAGCGGAACCATGTTCGATTCCACGGTACAGGTTCGCGTAAATACCGTCATGTTGTAGACGCCATTCAGCACGCCTTGTTACGCAAAAGAATGGGCCGTTGAAATATTTTCATATGATTTGGGTCGATTTCATTAATGCACGCATTATCCCGATCTGGCGCACGTTAATGACTTTATATTCTGTAACAAGACGTTAAACCGCTCTTCAACGCGCCTCAACGGCTCTCAAGATTGACGGGCAAAGCGACACGAACATATTACTACTGCCGTATACAAGAATACATAATCCCCGACGCACTCTCCCTCGCCCAGGCCACTTGTGGGTGCGTGTGAAGGACCGATCGTCAGTTAACGAGCTCGTTGTATGTCGATGAATGAGACGGGTCGATCGATGTGAGAATGGAATAGGCCTCGCTGCTCATTCGAGAATCACGAAAGACAGCAGCAAACTCTTCAAACTTCGTCGCAAAGAAGACATCGAGAGCGTACGACCGCGACACGTCCTGTGTTAGTGATTGAAGCACTTCGAGTTGTGACATGATCGTTGTTCGCGCCTCTTCTGTGCTTTCGACGAAGCGATCGAGCCCGTCTAGATGATATGCGTAGCTCACCTCTCGGAGGCGGCGCAGGCGCGGCCGAAGCAACTCCGAGATGAGAGCGGTCCTTGTTTGGTCATTGCCGAGGGATTGCCACCCGGTAGCATTCGAGGTATTTGCCAGGTCTGCAATGCGGCGCGCCTCCCGGAAGTACGTCGTCCCTCCGAGCGGAGAAAAGGTGTCGTAATCGTACCCCAGAATGATGTAAGCATAGAAATCTAGAACGGACGTCAACGGATCAAATGTATTCGGTTCAAAGAGCAGAGATTGCCCGCGTGAAAACTCGAACGTCCACTGATCTTTAACGCGAAATGTTGGCGTCGTTTGGGCTGTATCATAAATGGGACGACGGGAAGCGACGACAAGTTGAGCGGTAAATTCCTGTATGCCCACCGTTCGCTCGACGAAGATCTGAAAGGTGCAGTCGATCCTCTCGTACGCGCGATATCGATCGTCCGTCCAGCGACGCTCGTTCAGATATTCGCGTATGCGCCCCTCAAGATCGCGCAGATAGTCATAGTCCGACCCAGACAGCTGTGAGATGTCGAGGTTCACAGAGCAGTTCAGTTCCTGAGCCCGGGCTTCGCGCGGAAGACATAAAGCAATCAAGATGAGCGCAAGTCCTAGCAGCACACGTCGACCGGCACGCCTGGTCTTGTCACGAGCGGATCTCCGCGCTCCGTATAGATCCACATTCAGAATCGACTTCGAAAGAAATGACACGTTGCTATAGCACTTCGGAGAAATAAGACGCTTCGTCGGCTCAAACCGTACCGGTAGATACGGGTTTCGCCCTCGCTCGTGATCAACCTCCTGAACATCAAACGACAACGTGCGAGGTCACCGTCCTCTACCGTACATCTAAACGAGTAGCGGAGGAATTTATTGTGTTACACTTTATTTATTATTATACTTATGTATGTATGAAATGATATTTATAGACCAATGTGATCGTTGTGGCTCGTACCCTTCTGCTCCTCCTCGTCGTATCAATTCCGTGTACCTCTCATGCTCAGACCGGGATGAGCCGGTTTGGCAGTGCGCGGTCTTCAGCCTTATCGCTCGCCACAACCGCAGATCGATTCGACACAGGAGCTCACATTAATCCTGCGGTCGCCGCGGAACGGACAGAGAGCGTTGTGACAGCTTTCGGTCGCCAACCGTTCGGTCTGGCTGAACTCAGACATGGGTCGCTCAGCGTACGCGTCCCTTTGCCTGTAGCTGTAATACATGCTGGCGCGGGTACATACGGCTTCGAAGCGTATCGAGAAACCTTCTTTTCCCTCGCCGCAGCTCGACGAGTATCTGTTGGCACATCTCGCTCCATGTCCGTCGGAATGGGGATGCGGTACCATCACGTGCACGTCGAAGAATATGAATCTGCACACGCTGTTGCGGTCCAGGCCGGTCTCGTGGTCCCCCTCCTGGCAACACTCACGATGGGTGCAACCGCCCGGAATCTGACCGGCGCGGATATCGCCGGTGGACCGCTGCCGCGATCACTCGCCGTCGGAGTGCACTACCGTCCCACGTCGTCAGTCAACGTTTACAGCGACGTGTACAAAGACGTTGCTTTCCCCTGGTCCCTTCGCGGCGGGATTGAGGTGTGGCCCGTGTCGATGTTTGCAGTCCGGGTCGGTGCAGCTCGCCACCCATCCCGGTTCTCGGTCGGCGTCGGCCTCGAGACGGGCCCTGTTTCTGTCGATATGTCTGCCGAGAGACATCCGGAACTGGGTTGGTCACCGGCCGCCGGGCTATCGGCCCGCTGGTAGCCACTGTCACGTCGCTCACACTCATGAACCGGTCCGCATTTGCTCACCATGCGATCATTCTACCTTAGCCTGGTGCTCGCCGTGTTTGCTATAGGACCCGCAGGCGCTCAGGTTACAGACTCTACAACTAGATACATTGATAGATGGGTTGATGAAGCCGATATCTCCGAAGGAGGCGGAGAACGCACAACGGAGCACATCGAGAATCTGCGGGCCCGACCGCTAGACATCAATACGGCCACCCGCTCGGACGTTGCCAGTCTACCGGAAGTCACGCTACTTCTAGCCGGCCGAATCGTGCGGTACCGCCGAACACATGGTGCATTCTCGTCCCCACTCGACATTACTCAGGTCGAAGGGGTTGACACCGGACTGTACCGGCGAGTCCGACCGTTCATCACCTGCTCGGTGGCGTCTCCGACGGCTGAATCGCACACGCCGGACAAAACGCAGCCGTGGTCGCAGGCGCTTAAACACCTCGAACTACGCGCCTCGTACCGCTGGAAACGCCGGCTCGACCTGGGCCGCGGATACCAGACTGATACAACGCGAACCACCTTCGTTGGCGGTCCTGTCCGGCATGTGACACGACTCGATGTCCGGCTCGGCGATCGCCTCCGAGCCGCATCCGCGCTCGACAAAGACTCAGGGGAGGCATGGAGGTGGAGTCCAAATACAGGGGCACCCGGTTTTGACCATATATCCGGCACTCTTGCACTTGATCATCTTGGTCCGCTGGATGCCCTTATCGTCGGCGATTACACCGTCTCCGCGGGACACGGCGTAGCCGTATGGAGAGGAATGTCATTCGGTAAGGGTAGAGATCCCTTTGGAGGCGTCCTTCGGTCCGGGCGGGGTATCGCCCCGTTTGCTTCGACAGAAGAGAATCGATTCTTCCGAGGCATCGCACTTCAAGTGGCCACGGCTCATCGGGAAAACCGTACCGGTTCGTGGCGCCCAGACGTATCATTTTCGCCATTCGTCTCCCGTCGTCGCCTCGACGCCAGTCGCGCTCTCTCCCCAGAGGGTGATCCTGGCTGGTCGACGCTCACGGCCGGCGGTCTCCACCGGACACGCTCTGAAATTGCCACCCGCGATGCCGTCCGAGAGACAGTCGGTGGAGCGATGATAGAAATCTCACGAGGGCGATGGATGATCGGTGGGGTGGCATTGACGTCGGAACTGGACGAGAGCCCGCTACCACCGGACCGGCCGGACGAAGCATTCGACGCAACCCATCGGCGCACAGCGGTAGGATCAGTGTACGCCACGATCGACGCGGGACCATCCGTTCTCACTGGCGAAGTTGCGCGTGGTCCCTCCGGCAGCACAGCTGCCGTGGCTGGATGGGCCTACGATGACGGCAAACGAGTTGAAGTTCTCGCACATGGCAGATATTACGACCGAGGATACGACAACCGCTACGCATCAGCGTTTTCAGAGACGTCTACACGAAATGAAATCGGACTCTACAGCGCTGTCCGGCTTCACGTACAGAAGTCATGGACCGTAGCGGGATACATTGATCAGTACCGCTTTCCCTGGCTCCGATACAACATACCGCGGCCCACGGATGGCCGAGACGTGCGCCTCGTCGTCGAACATGAACCGCGAGACTGGCTTTCGCACTACGTTGAGTTCCGCTCGGAGACCAAGGAACAGCGAGCGCAACCGAGCCTCGGCCGATCTCCTCTCGCTACGGAGACCGTCGCTCCAGAACTTCGGCAGAGCGTACGTTGGGACGCGACCTACAAGTGGTCGGAGAAATTGGAGTTCGGCACACGTATCGAAACCGTCCGCATGCGAACGGACCCGACACAGGACTGGCACCACGGCGTTTTACTTTTTCAGGAGGCGACGTGGCAGCCCGTATCTAGGCTCCAGCTGACCGGCAGGCTTACGTTGTTCGATACCGACGGATTCCAGGCGCGCGTATTTGCGTACGAGAGTGGACCCCGGTACGCATTTAGCGTGCCTGCCTTATTCGGCCGAGGCGAACGGTCTTATGTTCTCTTGCGAGTTGACCTCTTTGGCGGCGCATCTTTAGAGGCAAAGTATGGCGTCACGAGGTATGACGACCGACGACGCGTTGGATCTGGATTGGCTGAGGTTTCCAAAAATCGAGTCCGTGCGCTCGACGTGCAGCTTCACTGGACACTTCATTAACCCTGGAGACCCCTGTACGGGAACCAACCCAAGCAGCGGCTTTTACGGGCTTCATCGACCAGAATGAAGACAGAATATCGGAACTCTTCCACGTTCGTATCGTGATTTCGCCCGTTCGATTTCCGGGAAATGTTCATTGATACGGTGCGCGCTGTCGGTGAACGGAACCACGACAAGAAATTGTTTTGTTTGTATTGTAGATTGCAACGACGGGTTGACGCTTCCCTCACACTGGCGGCATACCGCGTCCGAACGGCCCAGTGATATCGCCCGACACGCTCGACTAGACTGCCCTCCGACCTGTACCATGAGTTCTACGCGTGCCCACATCCTTGCTGTAGAGGACAATTCCGAGACCCAGCTACTGCTGAAGCATCTGCTGAAAGGTTCGTTTGACGTATTTGTGGTGTCGGGCGTCGATGATGCTCTCCAAGCGGCAGATGAACGTGAATTCGACATCTTTCTTCTCGACATCAACCTGAGCGGTCAGCGTACAGGAACGGATCTTCTCCACCTGCTCCGGCAGAAGGATGCGGCGCAACGCGTTCCAGCCATTGCGCTGACGGCTTATGCAATGCCCGGCGATCGCGAAGATTTCCTGGATGCAGGTTTCGACCAGTACGTCAGCAAACCGTTCACGCGTGC
This sequence comes from Longibacter salinarum, assembly GCF_002554795.1. Classification (NCBI taxonomy): domain Bacteria; kingdom Pseudomonadati; phylum Rhodothermota; class Rhodothermia; order Rhodothermales; family Salisaetaceae; genus Longibacter; species Longibacter salinarum. The sequence goes on from NZ_PDEQ01000001.1 coordinate 647,323, forward strand.
CGACCTCACGGCTGCGATCGAATCCAGTCTTGAGCGAGCAGAGAACGCCGCATCGACCGGATGACCCACCGGGCTCTCGTCCGCTCTGCGCCGATTAGACAAAAAAAAGAACCGCTGACCTGATATCTTCAGATCAGCGGTTCCTTCTATTTTGACCCGTTACTACCGAAGTAATGGGCACACGAGAGGGTTGGTTGCCGGCGGGACCCGTAGCGCAGGCGTCAGTTTACGCACGTCGATTTGAGCGTGTCGCGACGACTAGACAGAAGGTCCCTCCACTCCTGTTCTTCCACGGGCTCTTCGCCCTTGAAGTATTCCCATTCGTCGACGTTGTCGTCGTCGACAATAACCTGGTTTGACATATGAGCAACGCGCTTCAAGACGGGCGAGGTGCCCATTTGATGCACATACGTGATCGTGCATTTACCATCCGGCGTCGTCTCTTTCACTGACAACCAGTTATCGCCGCAAACCTGGCAACTGTAAAATCGAGAGTCTTGCCCGTCTCCCAGAATGTCCGGTGCATCTTCCTCATCGAAGACGACCTGCATGGGTCGAAGGCTGTCGCAACCGCATGTCTTGCACTTCAGCTTATCCATAATAGAGGGTCGCTGTGTGCTGATTCGTGTTGAAGTGGTAGTACAACGAGGCGACGCCGAAAGTTCGTACATTCGCCGGCCGGGAACGTCTCCAGCGGGCGCTCAACGGGGCAAACTGCAAAGTTCATGACAGCTTTGTCCCCTCGATCGTGAAATCGTCGCACGCCACGCGCGCTACCGAAATACCGCAACCGCCTTCTCCTCTTCGATTTGGTAGGCAAGTCCGACGCGAAGATCAAGATCCGCCGTCGAGAACAACCGGATTCGGACGCCTAAACCACCCCCTACCGAGCTGACTCGTTGACGTCGAGCCGTGATATCTCGGACTCGGGTGAGGGTCGACGCAAATCCATACGAGTACACCGCCTTCACATACACAGGGAGGAGCAGCATCCCGTCGTCAACGAATAGTAGTGGATGCAGAACTTCGCTCTTGAACCGAATGAACGTACCGGACGGTAGCGTAAACTCCTCGTTTCCTCGCGGCAAGAATGCGCCAAGCCCGTACTCTGTCCCCTGGCGCTGCGATACAACGCCAACACTGAGCTGGACGCCCGTATTCCAACGCGATAGCACCGGTACAAAGCCCGACAGAATGCCGATTGCCCCCCGCTCGGCTGTGCGGTCCGTCCAGACGTCGTGTGTACTCGTCCCAAATAAAAGCATTCCGCTATTCGGAATCAGGTCGCGACGGTTCTGCTGCAGGCGATAACCCAGCGTCATTGTGGGCTCGACCGTCCACCTCCGCACTGACGGGCCGCCCGCAACACCGTCTTGCACGAGTTTCGTCCGCCGCCACTCGGTATCGAGGCCAAACGCCCCCACAGACTGGTAGACATTCGAAGCGAGAGAGACTGGTAAGTTGAGGCCGAGGCTAACGCCGGTTTCCTCAACGCGCGCATTTGAGGAGAGAATGGTCGGACGATGAAAGGCTGTGAGCGAGGGTCGAGGTAAGAAGCCGGCATACTGGATCGAGGCCTCCGTCCATACTGAGGCATCCTGGACCCATGCCTCGGCGCCATACGACCAGACCTGCAGCGGATCCGTCCCCTGAACACCAATCCCATACCCAACGGGCGACGCATCGGCGGCACTCAGCTCTTCTACCTGATCGATCTCTTCCACATCTTTGATGACAGGGTACACGACGCGCGGAGCCAGGTGCCGCGTTGGGCGATACGGGCGCGACTCCCCCCACGGAATGCCAGCGATGGGACGGGATTCGGTTCGAAGTGGCGGTCCCGACCACTCGTCAGCACTCAACTCCACTTTAGAGGTCGGGAGGTGATTCAGGTTCGCATCGAAATCTGCGGTGACCAGGTCGTAGCGTTCGTGTCGGTAGCGAATGTAGGCAAGCGTAGTCCCATCCGGTGATAGAGCCGGCTCCAGTGCGCCGTAAAGAGCATCCGTCTGCCGCGTCACATGACCCGTCTTCGTATCGAGGACGTACACGTTTGGCGTGTGCGTCGTGCTTACGCTCGCGGAAAGCTGGGTCGTCTGTCGAAACGGTGTCGCCGCGGAGACCAGCAGGTGCCGCCCATCCGGCCCCCAACTCACGTCGTACATGCGTTTCCCGGGAAGGGCAAAGAATGGCTGCAGATGAAGTAGCGAATCTGCCGGGGACGAACGTTCAAGCCGATAGATCCTGTGCGAACCGCTAACATTCGCAAGAACCGCGACCTCTCCGCTCTGCGGCGCCACCGCCATGTGGAGCACCCGAACGTTCTCATACTTCGTCCGACGAGCAAACGAGCCGTCTGGCCGCTGTTCGACGATGTGGGTGATTTGCCCGTCATTCCGGACGGCGAGAATGCGTCCATCCAGCGTCTCGACCGGGTCGCGCACACGGCGACGATGGGTGCGGGGTCCACGATCACCATCCTCCAGTGTCACGGGCTGAATTTCTGCCCGCTGCTGAATCTGCGAAAATGCGTCGGGGACGAACCGTGCCGTCCATACACGGGCCGTGTCCGGAGAAAGGGTGTAGTCGGTATCATCAATTACTGCCTGCGTCGCAATTCGGGATCGCTCCCCGGTTTCAGTGTTGATGCGGTATAGCCCCCGACGAAGGTTGTACCCAGTAACCATCGCAACAACGTCGGAATCGCTGATCCAGTAGGGTCTTCGGTGATTCAACCCGTTATCCGACGCAACAGTGTGCGGCTCGGGACGGTCCCGCGAAATAGCAGCGGCTTTCCTGTCCCCTTCCCCACGCAGGCGGTCTCGAATGTTGCCGGGACGCTCTCCCGTTCCGCTCCACAGCGCTACGCCGAAGCCGAGGAACGGAACGCGATTGTAGAACCCGACCGTAGGAGCGAACATTTCAGCCTCTCTCGTTCCGTCCTGGCGAGCGAGGTGGCTAAATGCGTGTGCTCCCCCCACGTAGTGTCGATTGAACGGTTGCGTATAGGCCGGCGCTTCGAGCATCTGGGTCAACGACCACGGATCATCCGATTCCATGGCGGCTCGATAATGCATCCGAAAGAGCGGCGCATTCAGCCGACCAGCCTCCGGATGAATGTTGCTTTCTCGATATACGGCGACACCTTCGACCCACCCGGACGGCGCCGACAGATTCAGCACTCTCTCAAGATCATTCCCCATCCATCCCAGAACGCGTCCGACTCCAAATCCCGCGCGGATGTCGCCATGCACGGCATGAACAAGTTCATGCGGCCCCACGACGCTCGTCCACGTATCAAAGCCGCCAATCAGGGCCGGTCTCTGAAGCGACGGCAGCTCGATTTCCGTCTTGAACGGAAAGGGTGTGACGAACCCATTCGAGAGATCGCTAAATGCGTTCAGCACAACCGGTAGCCGGAACCGTTGACGCTTAACAGGACCGGATGCGAGCGAGTCAGTCGGCGCGAGGGCATCGCGCAGCTCGGCCGCCACTCGCTTCGCCACCGGGTCGTAGCCCCGCTGATAAATCAACGTGAAGGGTCCAGAACGCCGGGATACGTACTCAACGGATGGTGGACGGTACGTCGTCGCATACTCGCGGGTCTGACCATGAACCTCCGTTGAGCCCCATGTCAACGTCCAGCAGACCACAATCATGCAAGAGGCAACGATTCGCCACGAAAAAGTCGTATTCATCTTGCGTTTTGTGCAGACATGCGAGCAGGGACGGCTCATTGAGGAGGACGATACGATTGGGGGCGCCGGGCTGTCATGGAAGCATGCGCTCGAACCGCTGTTCCGAGCTGCCTCCGGATCTCCCAAACCCTGCCGAACCCGTCTGGCGACTTGCAACGAAAAGACGCAACGTCTTCCAACGCTCAATTCGACGGTGCTCCCTCCACCGGGATGATGAACGCCGTATCGTAGTAACCTGTTGACCGTATTGCAACCTTCCATGAACACCCACTGGTCGGATGAAAACGGCAATGCATCAGGACAAACATCCTAACGAATCGGGCCATAATCACGACGATCATCGGCATGCAGAGGACACCGACACGACACGTCTCATTCTGGCCGTGGTGTTTAACGGGTTGATTACTGCGGCGGAGTTCGTCGCCGGAATCGTCGCGGGAAGCCTAACCCTGCTGGCCGATGCCGCACACAACCTGAGCGACACCGCATCCATGGGAACGTCGCTGATTGCACGGAAGATATCGTCCAGAGAAGCAGACGCACGGAGAACGTTTGGGTACGAACGAGCAGAACTGATCGGAGCGTTCATCAACCTGCTCACGCTCATTCTGATCGCCCTGTACCTGATATTCGAGGCTGTGAAACGCTACTTCAACCCGACGACGATCGATGGTACCTTGATGATTTGGGTGGGACTGGCCACGCTGCTCGGAAATGTTGCAACAGCTTTCGTTCTGCACAAGCCGTCGCAGGATAGCCTCAATATCCGAAGCGCATTCGTACACATTGTCGCGGACGCGCTCGGGTCCGTCGCGGTGGTCGTTGGAGGTGTTCTGATCCTCTGGTACGATTGGACACTTATCGATCCCATACTGACCGTACTGATCGCGTGCTACATCCTCATTCACAGCTACAAGATGCTACGGGAAACGATTTCCATTCTGATGGAAAGCGCGCCCAGAGACTTTGACATCGAAGCAATGGCGGCCGAGATTGAAAAGATGGTTGGGGTATTGAACATTCACCACATCCACGTATGGCGACTGGACGAGTCTCGCGTCGCGCTGGAGGCTCACGTCGCGATTCAAGGAGTTAGCGACCTGGACGCCCTGGAACAGCTCAAAATGAGGATCAAAGACCGCCTTCGATCGGGCTATGGCGTGGATCACGCGACCCTGGAGTTCGAATTCGGTGCATGCACGGACGAGGGCGCATTCAATAGAGAACACCCGGCCGACGAGGCGTCTGCCCCGGCGCATCCGCAACATGAGTGAACACGCTTGTTTCAGCCGAAATCGTTGGTGTGCCTTGTGGCACCCCACGAACGACTCCGCGTCACGGAACCGGGAATGCTAGACTTGTTTTGAGTTCCACCCGTCGGCTCGTACACACACTGCCTCACTGTCGTGGCTCCTCCCTCCACTTCGGCTTCGGACGACTCCGATGCCCCCCTGCAGAATCAGGACAACGATCCGAGCATCTCGCCGATTTCCGAGCGGTCACTCTCGTCGGATGATCTCGGGAACGCGTCTCCGTCTTCGCCGGCGGATTTCGATGGAGAAAATGACGGATCGAATAGCTCAACCGTCGTGACGACCCTCACGAGTCAAGAGCAGATCCAGACGCTCGGTGCAATCCACACGAACCCCGAGCAGCCGGAGGGACAAACCTTTCCTCCGTCAGCTAGCGTTCGCGATGTGGAAGCCGGCGCCTCGCGGAAGGACCCACGGCTTTTTTTCAACCGGGAGTTATCGACGCTCGACTTCAACTGGCGCGTCCTCTGCCAGGCGCTCGATGATCGCACCCCGTTGATGGAGCGCGTCTTTTTCACGGCCATCACGGACAGCAACGTCGACGAGTTCTTCCGGAAACGCGTCGGTGGACTCAAGCGACAGCAGGCCGCGGGCGTTTCCGCAACCTCGCCGGACGGGCGAACACCCGATGAGCAGATCGAGGCCGTGCGGGCTCCGGCGGATCGTCTGTATCGTCGCATGACCGGGTTCTGGAAAGACGAACTGGTCCCACTTCTGGCGAAGGAGGCCGATATCCACATTCTCGATTATGACGATCTCTCGGAGGGACAGAGGCAGAAAGCCGACGAGCATTTTCAAAATAACATTTTCCCAATCCTGACCCCGCTCGCGGTCGGTCCAGGGCACCCGTTCCCGTTCCTCTCGAACCTGAGCCTATCGCTTGCGGTCACGCTGCGCAATCCGACCCGCAACTCGGACCACTTTGCCCGCGTCAAGGTGCCGTCGAACCGCGACCGGTGGGTGGATCTTGGAGACGACCGTTACGTGCCGCTTGAGCAGGTGATCGCCAATAACCTCGGCGACCTCTTCCGCGGCATGGAAATCAAAACGGTCCATGCGTTTCGCGTCACTCGCAACGCCGACATTCGGCGAGATGAGGAAGAGGCGGATGACCTCCTTGAGATGATCTCGGAAGAACTTCGCGAGCGCCGATTCGCGCGGGTTGTGCGCCTTGAGGTCGACGACGATATGCCGGATGACGTCCGCGATCTCTTGACCGACGAACTGTCGATCGAACCGGGCGATGTGTATGTGAGCCAAAGCCTCCTTGGCCTTGGTGACGCGATGAACCTGATGGGTATCGACCGCCCGGACTTGAAATTCGAGCCGTGGGAGCCGGTCACGCCACCGCGCCTGCTCCGCGAAGGCAACCCGACCGACCTCGTTCGGCAGGGAAAAACCGCCGACTATCCGAACATCTTCGCGGCCATCCGAGAGGATGACCTGCTTGTCCACCATCCGTACGAATCGTTTCAACACAGCGCGCAACGGTTTGTGGAGGAGGCAGCAGATGACCCCGATGTTCTCGCGATCAAGCAGACGCTCTACCGCACGTCTGACAACAGCCCGATCGTCGCCGCCCTGGTCAACGCCGCGGAGAAAGGAAAACAGGTCGCGGTGCTCGTCGAGGTGAAGGCGAGGTTCGACGAGGCGAATAATATCGAGTGGGGGCGCATGCTCGAAGAATCGGGCGTGCACGTCGCCTACGGCCTCGTCGGGTTGAAAACCCACGCAAAGACCACACTGGTCATCCGACAAGAAGAAGACGGACCGAGGACCTATTGCCACATCGGCACCGGCAATTACAACTCCACCACTGCGCGCCTCTACACCGATCTCGGCCTGCTCACGTGCGACCGCGACATCGGATACGACGTGACGCACCTCTTCCACTACCTGACGGGCTACGCCCCGCACCAGGAGTACCGTGAACTGCTCGTCGCACCGACAAATATGCGCCGCCGATTCGAGGAGCTGATCCAGCGCGAAATTGACATTCAACGCGACGGAGGAACCGGGCGCATCGTCGCAAAAATGAACGCGTTGAACGATACCGGCATCATCCGGGAACTGTATCGTGCCTCGCAGGCCGGGGTCCAGATCGACCTGATCGTTCGTGGCCATTGCCGCATGCGACCGGGCCTTGAGCACTTTAGCGAGAATGTGCGGGTGATCAGTATTCTGGGCCGTTTCCTCGAGCACACGCGTGTCTACTACTTCGGCAATGGCGGCGACCCGGAGGTTTTCATGGGGAGCGCCGACTGGATGAGCCGAAATCTGAACAGCCGAGTTGAGGCGATCGTCCCGGTGCGCCACTCGCTTTTGAAAGCCCGTATTGTCGAGATTCTCGACCTCGCGCTCTCCGATCATCGCTCCGCATGGGAGCTGCATCCGGATGGGCGATACGTCCAACGAACGCCTCAAACCCCGGAGCACGAAGGTTCGAGCCTGCAGGACCAGCTGATCGAGCGGGCGCGAACGCGCATCGAAACGGCGTATAACCCGTCGTGACAGTTCGCGATTCCGGTCCGATCTCCACCCGGGCTTACAACTGTATCGACCACGCACGCTCTGCCGATTCGCGCAGGAGCGTCGTGCTTGCGAAGGACTTCGGGCAATGCAGCGACGCACGGCCGTGCGTCGCTGTCTTGTGCACGCCGAATTTCCCGTCCAGGGAGGATTACCCCGTTGGCGATCAACATTGCACCGGTTGATGAACGCAACCGAGGACAGGATGAGGTCATGCGAGAAGTTGCGAGAGTAATACGTGCAAAACGACGCTGTGAGAAAAAAGCGAAGATACATTCGGTCCGGAACGTGGTACCCCCGGTCGTGTTGGTGCTAATCGACATAGCGAAAACGACGCCTACGGGGCGTCAGGTTCGCAGCAGACTGATTCGGTGGGGTGGCGGAGCCTGGCTGAACGCACCGGTCTCGAAAACCGGAGTGCCCTTTTGGGTACCGGGGGTTCGAATCCCTCCCCCACCGCCGACGATTTTTGCAGAATGCCTTCTCTGGCTTGCGCCGGGGAAGGCATTTCTGTTTCAGAAAACCCATTCTCGCCAAGCGTCTACCGCCTAAAATGACCTTGCGAGATAAGACCAGGGCATCGAAAAACAAAACGAAAGCATCCCTCGCTGAATCACTCTTCGAGGATGGACCGAATAGCGGAGACAAACGCTGCAACATCATTTAAAAGATCTGTAGTCGGCGCCACATCAAATACAGAAAAGGCGTCATAGTCCGCCCGATTTCGCATCGCCTCTGCTTCTGCAAAAGTTCGTGCGTGCGGTCGTGAGATAAGACCTGTGCGCACGAAATGGTACCCAAACCGAGTCTTCACCCCGGCATGGGACGACGGCGCTTCACCGTGGATGAGTACAGCAGCGCGAGCCGCATCAAAAGCTGCATAGTACATTCGGTTGACCGCCGCCTCGGTTCGATCATTCTCTAAAAGCAGCCGGGCATCGGACAACGCCTGATCGGCTTTATTCATCAGAGCGACCTGTTCGCTCGTCTTGCCCAAGTCATTCCCTTTGTCCTTTGGCCCGGGTGGATTCGATGAGGCACTCATAGTTCTACCCCATCTCGTCGAGCGTTCCGGACGAACGATCGTGTCGTATCCATCCAGTCGGACGCGCTAAGATGCGTCAGGGACAGTGCGACGCCTTGTTCAACCGCTGCATCGACAACCACGCCACTCGTGCGACGGGCCTCCTCGTACGGATCTACCGAACCTTCTAAGACAACCAGGAGGTCGACATCGCTATCTGCATGCGCGTCACCTCGAGCATGCGAGCCAAAGAGAATGAGCCGAATGAGCCGGTCTCCATAGATATCCTCCAATGTAGAACGTGCGCTTTCCAGGGCCGATTCTGTGCGCTCGGAGTTAGCTGGCAACCGGGTAAAGGTCGATAATCGACGAGTGGCGTCTGACTCTGGCACGTCCCTAATCCGCATTGAATACCTGCCTCTCAAGAAATGGGAGTGTCTTTAAATCATCGGGCGCCGGACGAAAGACGTTCATACTACAGTTGAATCCGTAACAGGATAAGATCAACCGTCGCGCCAAAATGAGCACGTGAGTAATGAACACCGCTACTCTGCATACAGTTCGCTCTGGAAGAAGATCACGGCGACGATCCTTCGGTACAGCCAAGACATATCGGATGGACGACGTGTCGGGATCCACCACCGCGCGGACCGAGCCCAGGTGATCCTTGATGTAGGACCGTCTGACCCACCAGAAAACCGCCCTCGTCCTCCAGTTCGGGACGAGGGCGGCACTTGGTTACGTATCAGATGTCGCGGAGACGTCTAGCCCGCGAGGCGTTCACGGACGAGATCAGGTACTTCGCCGAGAACATCGTCGAGCTTCCCGGTGTCGCGGCCCCCGGCGGACGCGAGCTGCGGGCGGCCTCCGCCGCCTCCGCCGAGCTTCCGGCCGAGTTCGCCGACCAGGTCGCCGGCCTGCAGTCCCTGTCCGACCAGGTCGTCGCTGACCGTTACGACGACGTAGACCTTTTCGCCGTTCGCGTCCACGCTGCCGAGGACACCCACGCTCTGTTCGCCCATCCGATCGCGGAGTTGCTGGGCGAGTGCCTGCAGGTCGTCCATGCTGGCTTCTCCGATGCGGCCCGTGGCGCAGCGCACACCCTCCACGTCCGTCGCTGACGACATAAACTCGTCGAGCTTCGACGCCATGGCATTGCGGCGCGTCTCCTCCAGTTCATCCGCGAGGCGATCGCGTTCATCCTGAAGTCGGGCGATCTCTTCATGGAGCGGTCCCTGCAGCGACTTGAAGCGCTGGCGCGCAGCTTTCAGCTCATCAAGTTGGGCCTCAACGTACTCAGCTGCCGGCTCGCCGGCCACCGCCTCGACCCGGCGCACGCCCGCCGCGACGGATCCTTCCGAGAGAAACCGGAAAAGCCCCAATTCGCCCGTGGCATCGACGTGCGTTCCACCACACAGCTCGATGCTGTAATCCGGATCGAAGGTGATGACGCGGACCTCGTCGCCGTACTTCTCGCCGAAGAGAGCCATTGCGCCCCGCTCCAGTGCGGTGTCGATCGGGACGTTTCTGTCTTCGCCCTTCGAAATGTTCTGCCGGATCCGCGCGTTGACGATGTGCTCGATCGTTTCCAGCTCCTCCTCCGTCACGCCCTGCATGTGACTGAAGTCGAACCGGAGCGAGTCGGGGCCCACGCGCGATCCCTTCTGCTGCACGTGGTCGCCGAGCGTGTCGCGCAAGGCCGCGTGCAGGAGGTGCGTCGCCGAATGGTGTGCCTCAATGCGGCGACGGCGCTCCGCATCTACCGTCGCCACGACATCCCCCGACGGATCCTGCGGAAGGCGATCGACGGTATGAACGAGACGACCGCCCTGCTGCTGTGTGTCGAGCACGTTTATCGTTTCGCCACCGACGGTAAGCGTTCCTGTATCACCGACCTGGCCCCCGCTTTCCGCATAAAACGGTGTGCGGTCGAGTTCGATTTCGTATCGCGTCTCCTCGTCCGTTTCCACTTTCCGGACGGCACGGATGGCCGCATCGTCGACGATGATGGCATCGTAGCCGACAAACACGGACGATTCCCCGTCAGAAATTTCCTGCCAGGCGTGAACTTCGCTCTGATCGACGTCGAAGTGCGACGCCGAGCGTGCACGGTCCTTCTGACGCTGCATGAGATCGTCGTAGGCATCCATGTCGACACCGAGCCCCGCCTCTCGCGCCATCAACTGCGTGAGGTCAATCGGAAAACCGTAGGTGTCGTGCAGCAGGAAGGCAATCTGCCCAGGCACATCGCCCTGCGACGCGGCCGCCGCGAAATCGTCGATCATCTCGTCGCGGTCACTGGCGTCGACGAACGCTTTCTGCAGCAGGTCCATCATTTTGCCATCGTCTCGCATCTCGTCGAGTACGGCACCCGACTGATTGGACGCCTGTTCGACGTATGGCGTGACGCGATCGAAGATCTCGATACCCGTGCCAAGCGTCTTGAGAAAGCTTTCCTCTTCGGACCGGATCATGCGCTCGACGTAATCCTGCTGACCGGCGAGATCCTCGAACTGGCCCCCCATCTTTTCCACGAGAGGATCGACCAGTGTATGCAGGAAAGGCTCGCGGAGTCCGAGCGTCTGGTACCCGTACCGGACCGCGCGCCGCAGAATGCGTCGAATGACATATCCACGACCCGCGTTACCGGGCATTACGCCATCAGAAATGGCGAACGCGATCGTTCGAATGTGGTCGGCGATCACGCGCATAGCGATACGGACGCGCTCCCGCTCTCCTGCCTCGTCCGTATCGACATCGTCGTAGCCGCGGACGTAGTCATGCGGGCAGAGATCAGCCGTCGCCTGAAGAATCGGCGCGAACAGATCGGTGTCGTACGTCGACGATTTACCCTGCAGCACCGCACAGATGCGCTCGAAGCCCATGCCGGTGTCGACGTGCTGATCGGCAAGCGTCTCCAGCGAACCGTCCGGTTGCGCGTTGTACTGAATGAAGACCAGATTCCAGATCTCCATCACCTGCGGATGGTCTTTGTTGACCAGCTCGCGGCCCGGGATTTCCTCTCGCTCCGCGTCCGTCCGGAGGTCGACGTGGATTTCCGAACACGGCCCGCACGGACCGGTGTCGCCCATCATCCAAAAGTTTTCCTTCGACGGCTCGTACAGGATGTGGTCCGGATTCAGCGGCGTTTCGCTTTTCCACAATTCGGCCGCCTCGTCGTCGGCGTCCAGTCCGAGGTCCTCATCACCTTCGTGGACCGTCGCATACAGACGTTCCGGATCCAGGCCCCACTGTTCGACGAGCAGTTCCCACGCCCAGCGAATGGCCTCCCGCTTGAAGTAATCGCCGAAGCTCCAGTTGCCCAGCATCTCGAAGAACGTGTGGTGGTAGGTGTCGTGACCTACCTCCTCGAGATCATTGTGCTTCCCCGACACGCGAAGGCACTTCTGCGTATCGACGGCTCGCGTGTAGGGTCGCTGACCGCTGCCAAGGAAGACATCCTTGAACTGATTCATACCTGCGTTCGTGAACAGCAGCGTGGCGTCGCCCTCCGGAACCAGGGATGCGCTGGGGACGATCTCGTGGCCTTTCTCCTCAAAAAACCGAAGAAACTCGTCGCGAATCTCTTCGGAGGTTCGCTGCACGTCGGCAGAAGCTTGTAGATGTCGATCCATGTTGAGCGAAGCAGTGGGCGGTCAGTACAGAGGACGTGGACGGACGCGCGCCCGTGGCAGGGACTCGCGCTTCAGTTGATTTGTTACGCATAACACGCCAAAGGATTCCTCCACGACGTGCGAGAGGATCGATGCGAACGCCAATTTGTCAGATATTCCGGTTGCCCCGCCTCTCGACCCGGGCGTGGCCACACAAGAGTACACCTCCGTATTGCAGACGCTCTATCAGTCCGAGTATTTCTCATCGGACGGCGTCCCGGACGACACGAACCGGTTGCCGCGTACCAGGAAGCGCCATGACCGATCGACGCCTTTTGAAATGCCGATCCGTGAGGTGGTCTCGACTTGCTCGTCGGATACAGGGTGCCCCCGCGTGAAAAAGATCGGCGGCTCCGTGAGATCGCGCGTATGGTCGTCGCCGTCGATTCCGAAGGCCTGCGTCAACTTCCCGGGCCCGTTGGTCAGGTCGCGGTCCCGCGACACGGATCGGTCGGCGCGCATGCGATCGATGCCCTCGATGGGCTCCACCGCGCGGATCAACACGGCACCACCGATGCCTTCCCGCTCCGTCACCACGTTCAGGAGCCAGTGGATGCCATAAATGAGGTACACGTATGCCGTTCCCGGCGGCTTGAACAGATCGGCCGCCCGCCCCTGATGGCGCAATTTTCCGGTTTCTGGATCGAGAAGGCCCCATCCATGAAAGGCGGGATCATCTTGCGTGTATGCCTCCGTTTCAACGATCCGTCCGATCCGAGCCGAACCATCCGGATGGCGTCGCACGAGATGTGTACCCAGCATGTCGCGAGCGACGATGAGCGTGTCTCGTGCAAAGAATGTCGTGGGAAGCGGATTCATCAACGGATCTGCTTGTTGTGGGGACACTCCGCGCTTATATTGCCGACGCCGGATGGATCCGGATCTAATCACGCCGATCAACGCCCGATTCCCTCACGCTATGCAGGAGCGAACCGTTCCGTCCGATGCTGTTCTCGTGATGAACCAGGAGTTTCGCGTCAACCGGCGCTGTCGCCTCAACGTGCAGGTACCTGGCGCCACGGTTCGTCTTCGGCACGGCGACGATCATGACCGTGTGGTGGTCAGTGTGTCGGTTGGAGGCGTTGCGGAGGACGAGGCGAACGACGTTCTCGACCGGGTGCGCCTCTCGACCCGTCAAGTGCAGGATCAGGTCTACGTCCAGACCGAAGAACCTGTCCGCGATGCCGCGTACTGGCGCTGGATGCGGAATAACGAAGCGACATTGCACATCGATCTCGCCCTTCCCCCGAACACAGATGCCGAGATTTCGGCACCGTCGGGCGAAATTCACGCGTCCGGTCTTCGTGGCGATATCGACATCATCGCGGCCGCGTGTCCCGTCCACGTGTCGGATATCGGCGGAAGCCTGCGCATCACCGCGAACGGCGACCCCGTGACGGTTGAGCAATTCTCCGGCGAGGAGCTTAAGGTCCACAGCACAGCCGCAGATGTGTCGGTGTCGCGAGTAGAGGCGAATGCCATCGGCCTCCGCGCCACGGGCGGAAAGCTAACCCTCAACGACGTGCGGGGAGCGGTCGACGTCGAGGCAAACGCATCAGAAGTCAAGCTGATCGACGTTGACGGCTCGATCCGCGGAGACCTCCAGGCGAGCCCCGTCTCCCTTCGTGGTTCGCGAGCGTCGGCAACAGATCTCCGGGCTACCGGCGGACCGATCACGGTCAGCATGGGCTCTTCGGTCTCCGCAGATATCTTGCTGGAAGGCCGACCGGTCGAACTCGATACCGCGATCCCCTTCCGGGGCGACCTTGAGGAGAAGCGCGTCGAGGGCACGATCAACGGAGGCGGCCCTCCGATGACGCTCCGTGCGGTGCCCGGAACGGTACGCTGCATGCAGTCCTAGGCCAGCCACTTGCCCGATCTGATCGTGCGGCAAAGAAAAACGCAGGCCCCCTCCAGGGAGAGCCTGCGTTTCCTGTTTCTAGCTTCGGTGTGCTGACGCGACGTTACACGATGTCGACGCCGAGCGCGACACCGCCGCCTGTACCGTGGCAGATTGCGGCGATGCCCGTCTCCTGGTCCCGCTGAAGCAGGGCGTGAAGCAGCGTAACAACGATCCGCGTTCCGGATGCGCCGATCGGGTGACCCAGAGCAATCGCGCCACCGTTGACGTTGAGCTTCTCGTATGGCACGTCGAGCGCACGGTGGAACAGGATGCTGTTAATCGCGAACGCCTCGTTGTTCTCGTAGAGGTCGATGTCCGACGCGCTGCGGCCGGTTTTTTCCAGAATGGATTCCACGGCCGGGATCGGCGCTTCGGGAAAACGCCAGGATTCGCCGGCGGACCAGGAGCTCTTCGTCACCTTCGCGAGCGGAGTCAGTCCGTGGGCTTCCACGGCGTCGGCACTGGCGAGAACGACCGCGGCGGCCCCGTCGGAAATCTGGCTCGAGTTGCCGGCCGTGAGCACGCCTTCGGACTTAAACGCGGGACGCAGGTTACCCAACCCTTCTGCCGTCGTCCCGGCGCGAATGCCCTCGTCCGACGCGAAGGTTTCCGTACCTTTCCGCGTCTTGATGTCCATCGGAGCGATTTCTGCGTCGAACCGACCCGCTTCAGCGGCCGCGTGTGCCCGTTGCTGAGAGGTGGCTGCAATCTCGTCGAGCTGCTCACGCGTGATGCCGTGCTCTTCCGCCAGGCGCTCGGTCTGATCGCCCATCGCATCTCCACTGAACGGGTCCGACAGACCGTCACGGAACATCAGATCCTGCAGATTCCCGCCCTGCGGCGCATACGTGTACCCCCAGCGTGCCTTTGCATCGAGGTAAAATCCGGCCTGCGACATCGACTCGGTGCCTCCGGCAAGCACGAGATTTGCCTCGCCTGCCTTAATCATTGTCGCTCCGTTCAGGATCGACATCATGCTGGAGGCGCAGACCATGTCCACCGCATATCCGTCGATCGACTTCGGTATCCCCGCCTCGAACGCCGCCTGACGTGGCACGAGCTGGCCGTGCCCACCGCGGAGGACGTTGCCGAACACAAAAATATCGAGTGCGCCGCCGTCCACATCCGCGCGCTCAAGCGCCGACTTCATGGCGTGGGCGCCGAGATCCACCGGAGAGTGCTTCTTGAGCGTCCCCCCAAGGCGTCCGATGGGCGTTCGCACGGCAGAACAGAGAAAGACATCACGCATGGCAGATCAGGTTGAATCGGGAAAAGATCGGACGGTCATTGTCGACACGGGGCCGCAATCACGCACGAATAGATTCTGGAACCGCTTTCACGATGGCAAACGAATTTTTGCCAAGGGAAAACGATGCGGACCGCACGGAAAGAGGCAGGGGCACACCTCACACGAGCCCCTTGTGCCTATTAAGATGGATCGGTGCTGGATCCGCCCAGCTGCTACTCGCGGAGCTGAGCGGCCAGTTCTTCGGCGGAGTGCACTGGTGCCTGACAGGCAAAGGCTTGGCAGACGTACGCGGCCGCTCCCTTGTCAGCAGCGGTTTGCGACTCCGTGAATGGCGCCACATCGACGATGGGCGGTCGGGCCCCATTCGGTCGATGAAGCACGACCGTGCCCGGTAGATATCGCTCACGCACCACCTCGATCATTGCACGAGTGCCCGGTTCGTCGAGATCTCCTGCAATCACGATCTCGCGCGAAGGTGAGAGGGCTTCGTGGAGCCCGATGAGGAATCCTGTGAAACCGGCGGGCTGGGATTCGACTTGTTCTGCGGCCGCCGTCCGGAGTTGTTCGGCTGCCTCGTCGTACCGCGTGTCCCCCGTCATGCGGCTGAGTCGGATCAGCACATCGAGAGCCGCAGAATTGCCGCTCGGCATCGCACCATCGTAGAACTCCTTCTGCCGGACGATCAGCGCCTCGGCGTCGTCCGCTGTGAAGAAGAACCCGCCGTTCTCCTCGTCCTCGAACCGATCGATCATCGTATTGACGACATCCTTCGCGAGAGCAAGCCAACTGGCCTCGAACGTCGTTTCGTAGAGATCCAGCAGTCCCCAGGCGAGGAACACATAGTCGTCGAGGTGGCCCCGAATGGCGGTGTCGCCGTTCCGATGTCGGTGCCACAGCCGGACCGTGCCGTCCTCATCGCGATGGACCATTTCATCCCGGAGGAACGATGCCGCCTCAACCGCTGAGGCTGCAAATCGGTGACCGTCCTCCATGACGCGCGCGGCGCGCGACAGCGCTGCGACGAGCAATCCATTCCAATCGGTCAAGATTTTGTCGTCGAGGCCAGGGCGTGGTCGTTCATCTCGCGCCTCCAGTAGTGTTCGCCGTATCGGCTCCCATCGCTCACGCGCAACATCTTCGAGCGATTGCTTGAGGTGCAGGATGTTGGCGCCCGTCCTCTGTCCCGTGGACTCGTCCGCGTAATTGCCTTTCTCCCGTGCATTGAACACGTCGATGACCCACGCGGCATTCTCCTCGCCAAGTAGATCTTCCAGCTCCTTGGTCGTCCACACGTAGAACGCTCCCTCCTCGCGTTCTCCGTCCGCGTTGAGGCTGTCTGCATCTTCAGCAGAGAAAAAGCCGCCGCCCGTCGACTGCATGTCGCGAGTGAGGTACGCGTGGATATCCGAGACCGTCTCAGCATATCGCGTGTAGCCCGTGATCTGGTACGCCTCGGTGTACGCCAGTATCATCATCGCCTGGTCGTACAGCATTTTCTCGAAGTGCGGCAGCAGCCAGTGCCGGTCGGTCGAGTAGCGGTGGAATCCCATGCCGACGTGATCGAAGATGCCACCAAGCCGCATGTTGTCGAGGGTGGTGACGACCATTTCCAGCGCCCGATCATCGTCCGTACGATGGTAGTGTCGCAGGAGGAAAAGAAGGTTGTGCGGGGATGGAAATTTCGGCTGCGAGCCAAAACCACCTTTTACGTCGTCAAACCGGTCCGACAGGGTGTCAAACGCCTGCTGAAGTGCCTCTTCGCCTGGCATCGTGCCCTGCGACGGACGCCCGCTTGCCTCCTGGAGGGCGTCGGTCATTTTTTTCGCGTCGCTCAGAAGCTTTTCCCGGTCTTCTCGCCATAGTTCGCCCACCCGCTCGGCCAGTTCCATGACACCCATCCGCTGCATGCGACCGTGCTTCGGCAGGTACGTAGTCGCGTAGAACGGTTGGCGGTCCGGCGTCAGGAGGACATTCAAGGGCCATCCGCCGCGGCCCGTCATCATCTGACATACGCTCATGTAAATGTTATCCACGTCCGGACGCTCCTCGCGATCGACCTTGATGGGGATAAACGTATCATTGAGCCGCTCGGCCACCTCGTCGTCCTCGAAGGACTCCTCCTCCATCACGTGGCACCAGTGACACGTGGAGTAGCCGATCGAGAGGAAAATGGGCTTGTCCTCCTCCCGCGCTTTCTTAAACGCCTCCTCTCCCCACGGATACCAGTCGACGGGGTTGTCCTTATGCTGCAGGAGATACGGACTCTGCTCGTCAGCCAGGCGATTCGCCATTCGATCACGACGGTCTTATTGAACGGACGCTATGCCAGGGTTGGCTACAATTTGTCAACCCTGACCACTCGCTTGTAATGTACCCGTCCCGTGTCCTCTCGTTCATGCGCGCCCGGACAAGCACCGGTCTGTTGCAGTCAAACGAGCAACGGCGGAACGGCCCTCAGGTGTCCTTCAAACGAGCGATATGCAAATTAGAATCGAGCCGTGAGGCTGACCTTCGGCTGAACGGAGTCGCTGAGCCGGATGCGCCGTCCATTTGGGCCTGGGAGAGATGGGATCGTCGGCGTAATGCGCAGGTTGAGCCCCACGGTTGAACCACGCTGGCGCGCCTGCCGGGCAGCATCTCCAGCGAACACGCCGTACGTAAAGGCCGATCCCGCCAATGAGCCGAGCGCTTGGAGCATCACAGCAGTGTCCTCGGTGGCCTCCGTTGCGACCGCAATTCCGCCACCGAAAAGAGAACCAGCAACTCCGCCGAGCACAACCAGATTTCCCTGTGCCGACGTGAAGTCTCGATTCCTGACCAGGTACCGACCGAGGACGAGTCCACCCGTACCGGCCAGCGTAACAGCGAGGGACGGACCGTACTCTCCATCGACGTCTGCTGCGGCGAGAGTCGAGCCCGAAAGGTTTGCCGCCAGAAGACCGGTTTGAAGATAAATGCGGGCATCGCCTTCTGTGTACCTGTCGCTTCGCCCGAGTTGGTGTCCGATGACGGCCCCGGTGAGGGATCCGGCAATAGATAGTCCACTCAGGAGGCGGACCGATCCACCGTCTCCGACAAAGCCGCGGGCAAGTCCGTAGCCGATCAGGTTTCCGGAAAGACCGGTGAACGAGGTCATCTCAGCATGCCCGCCGCTCCAGTCGTTCCGGCGCGCAATGGTGTAGCCGAGGAGGCTTTCGCCCGCGATCGAAAGTGCAGTTACACCTGTGGCCAGGCGCTCGTCGTCGACGTCCTCGTCGCCACTCGCGAGCAGATACAGTTGTAGGCCGTGCGCTGCTCCCTGCAGGCCGCCGTAAAACGTCATGTCGGCCTCTGCTTCCGTCGCATTGGCATTCTGGGTCAGAACGAGTGGAACGAAGAACCCGGTCGCGCCCCCGATGAGCGTAACGGAGCCTGCCGCCTCCCCATCGAGACCGAGTGCAGCACTCACGAGTCCTCCCTCCGCGAGGCCAATTAACGTCGTCGATGCAAGCAAGCCATATCGCCCGTCTTGATCCAGTCGAGGTCTGGCCTTTATCCGCTGCAGCCCACTCGTCACCTTGGCGCGAAGCGATTGAACATCGCTCGTTGAGAGGGTGCGCCGCTCGCGGACCGTGCTTTGTCCCGTGCGATAGTGTATGACAAGCTCAAACTGTCCGTCGGATAGCTCGTAGAGCGCAGCGCTTTGGAATCCGGTTATGTCAGGAAAGAGGCCAAGCTCATGTCGAAGCTCGGCGTCGATTGTATACACGGTTCCGTTCTGGTCAACCGGGACCTGCGCCTCCTGCCCCGCTGCGTTCGGTACCGTCACGACGGCCAGGACAAGCAGGAGTACCGCGATACCGGGTGCAGTGCGAGTCGCAACATTCTCGATGGATAGGCTCATAAACCCTGCGTCAGATGATCAGGACGACGTTCGAGTTCGCACGGCTGAAGTCGTTTGCGCGGGAAATGACTCTACACCGTTGGCGTGGCAGTTTGAACTAGAATACATACGAACAAAAAACGACCTTTCCCCGAGCCGTTTAAGCCCAGAGAAAGGTCGTGTTTCACAGCAGTTGCACCGCTCGAATCGCCGCCCACACATTGCGGCGCCGGCTCGGGCGGATTTGATTGCGCGTACGTTAGAGGAGTTCGCTGAAGAAGATGGCATTCAGAAACAGTCCGTTCGTGCCGTACCAGAAGGCACGGAAGTTCGGGTTGTCCATGAACATAACCACGTTTCCGCGCACCACGTCGTGAGCCTCAATCGACGCCGCGCCGTTGGCCGCTTCCGCCTGCTCTTCGCTGATGTATCCACTGATTCGGGCCGGGGTGGCGTATGTACCTACGTTGACGCCAGGTTTCTTCGATGGCTCATAGAATCCCGTTCCAACGCGGAAGACGGCTTCGGTATCGCTATATCCGTAGGCGACGGGATGCGTGGAATCGAGCTCAACTTCGAAGATGGATCCGCCGATGCCCTGCGCACCATAAGCATTCTGGAGATCGGCATAGGACGTCCCGCGAACCAGCGAGTCTACGTCCACCTCGCGCTTCTCCATCGTCACGAGTTCGGCTTCGATCGGCCACTCCGCGGCATCCTGCAGCGTGATGAGCGTTCCGCCGTCTTGGACCCATGTCGACATTGCTTCCTTCGGCAGGCCGCTGTAGTCGCCGCCGGCAAGCACGACCGTGGTGTACTCATCCATGTCGACATTCTCCACGCTCCCGACATCGATCATCGAGACGGGGACGTGCATTCGCTCGCTCAGGAGGTGCCACACCTCTCCGGCGTCGTACGCGCTCGCTCCACTGTAGCGGGACGATCCACCCGTGCCGGTGATGAGCGCAACCTTGGGTTTCGGCAAGATTTCGGAGCCGCGGCTCCCGAGATCGGGTCCACTCGGGGTCATCCCACCCGCGACGGCGACGATGTCGACGTGATCCGTCTCGGCAATGTCCGCGACGGCCCGGTGTACGGAGTCCGGCGAAACGCCGCGCTGCTGCACCTGGATGACGATAGCACCCCGGTCGAAGGAGCGCGTCCCACCACCAGCAACTTGCACGCTGAATGGATCCGTCATGACGCGCGGACGAATGCCGGCATCCTGTAGACGGTAGACGGCTCGCGGCGCGTAGTAGCGTCCCCACGGCATCACGTAGGCGTAGCTGGACTGACCGCCAACAACCTCGCCACCATCGAGTGACACAGCGTCGAGTTCGCTTCCGAGATCCGGTGTACGATCAAGCGGAGCATAGTCCACGCCGAACGCGAGTGGGAGCGTCCAGGTCGAGACATCGTAAAACAGCGAATCTGGGTATTCGGAGGTCCGCTCCATGACGGCTTTCACAAACCGTCCCTGCTCCTGATCGAGCGGAACGACGTACGCGTCGCCCGGCCGGTACGTGCGCCCGTCCTGCGTCACGGATTCGCCGAGGTCATACAGCTTGACTCGATGGCGCTGAAGTGTCTCTGCAAGGGACTGTGCACGGGAGCGGCGATCCGTAAGATCGATCACGTACGCCCGTTCTTCGGCATCGGCAAGCACGTCGTCCCGGTTCGCATAGAAATCCCGCTGGTGCGCGAGAAGATCCTTTTTCATCTCCGTCACCGCCTCCATCGTCGAGAGGGATGCGAGAAACTGATTACGCACCGTAAATGCGTAGGTCATCACGCCCTTCGACGTTTCCGTTTTCAGCGAGCGCGACGACGCCTGCTCGAAGAGAATCCCAATCGAGCCGTTTATGTCCGGGTACGTGGACCCTTTCCCGTAATAGAAGTCATCAAAGGACTCGCGCGTATAGAAAAGCGACCCGATCCGCTTTAAGTAGTCGGCGTGGTAGGTGGCAATTTCGCCCGTGAGACGCTGATTCCGTTCCGGCGTATTGGGGTTCGTACGGCTCGGAATGCCTGGCTGGAAGAAGTACGTGGCTTCCGGCCCCATTTCGTGATAATCGGTCAGCACCTGCGGACGCCAATCATGGAAAACGTTCAGTCGACCCTGCGAGGCGGGATGCTGTCCTGGCAGCCAGTCCCGATTCAGGTCGAACCAGTAATGATTCGTCCGCCCGCCCGGCCACGGCTGGTTGTGCTCCCGATCCTGGGGATCTGTCGTCGCTACCTCGCCCCGGTTTCCGTTGACCCAGTCGACGAAACGGTCCCGGCCGTCCGGGTTGAACATCGGGTCGATGATCGTGACGGCGTCGTTCAGCACCCCGTCAACGGCCGACCCGTTTCCGGCAGCAAGATGATACAGCAGCAAAATCGAAGCCTCGGTGCCACTTGCTTCATCGCCGTGGATCGAGTACCCCATCATCACAACCGCGGGCATCGACTCCAGATCACTGTCGGAGACCGACGCGGGGCTTGAGGATAGTTGTTGATTCGCCGACTTGATTTCGTCGAGGCGCCCTTGATTCTCTGGCGAGGTCACGATGGCGTGGATCAGGCGGCGTCCTTCGTAGGTGCGGCCGTGGGACTCAAGGCTCACACGGTCGCTCGCGTCGGCAACTGCCTGGAAGTAGTCCACGACCTGTGCAGGACGGGTGTGCCGTTCCCCAATCCGATGACCAATCACGTCTTGTGGCGTCGGGATGGCGTCGTCGTACTCGGTGACGCCGGGCACGGGCGTGTCAATCGACAGCGGAACCTGTGGCTGAGCGCGAAGGCTTTGAGGCGAAGAGAGAACGAGGGCAACGAGGAGGAAAGCGAGGGCTGCAGCCGGATATCGGCCACGAAAATGCAGTGCGTGCATACAGGTCGGGTGAGGCTCGCGAAAGGAAGAGAGTGCTTGGGTGCAGGACGTAGATCGGTGCGCTCTATACGCAGGCGTAGATCTACGGAAAGACATTAAAGTATACGATAGACCGAATACCTTTGCATTACCGCTCACAACCTGCCGTCAGCCGTTTGCGAAATGGGCATGGTCAGCACGACGGGATCCAGGATGCAAAGAAGCCCACTTACGACCGTAGACCAATGACGATGTCCATCACGTTGGTGTGCGTCGGTCCGGTCGTGAGTCGAGTCCCTGAAGCCCCATGCGCTGCGTAGCTATCGTTGTTTTCGAGCGCATTGTCTGGATCCACGCCGGCGTCCCGCATGTTCTGCGCCGTCTCTGGCGTAGCCCATGCTCCCGCTGCATCTGTTGGTCCGTCGATACCGTCGGTTCCGCCGCTCAGGAGCAGAACATCCTCGACGTGATCTTCCATCTCCAGCGCCGCCGAAAGCGCGAGCTCCTGGTTTCGTCCTCCCGTACCATCGCCGGACACCGTCACCGTCGTTTCGCCTCCCCACAGCCAAAGGCGCCGACCATTGCTCTCAGAGGTCAGGATCTCCTCGGCAAGCACGCGCCCCGTCGCCCGGGCCTCCCCGCTTAAGGAGCCATCCGACTGGGCCGTTTCGTAGCCCAGCTGTATTGCTGTCTCCGCAGCCGCTTCGAGTGCGTCGGCATTCCGGCCAATAATCTCCGTTTGTACTCTCCCCAGCGCCTCCTCACTCTTCGGCGTTTCCTGTCGGCGTCCCCTCGCCCCGGCAGCAAGATGATTCCGAACCGATTCCGGCAACTCGTGCCAGATGTCATGCTGATATGCGACCCGCATCGCATCCTCGTACGTCGACGGATCCGGTACGGTCGGACCGCTGGCGATGACAGACAGTGGATCACCCGGGACATCTGAGACGACGAGCGCCGCGATGTCCGCTCCACAGTTCGTGGCAAGCTGCCCTCCTCCCACCCGCGTCAGATGCTTCCGCACAGCATTCACGTCATGAATAGACGCGCCGCATCGAAGTAACAGACGATAGGTTGCGCGGAGGTCCCATGCGTCCACGTCTTCGACCGGTGTGGAAACGAGCGCGGTTCCTCCTCCGGAAACGAGAACCAGAACCAGTTCATCGACCGAGGCACGGGCGGCTTCGTCGAGGACGCGTTGACCCGCTTCCGCACTTTTCTGCGCTGCGACCGGGTGATTTCCCGTAATCACTTCGACGACCTGAGGGGCACGCTCGCTCTCTGGAAGTGAGTTCGGGTAGCCCGGCGGCACCACGGCAACCCCACCGAGAACCCGCACGTCCTGCTCCTCGCACATCGTTTCCGCCGCTCCGGCCATCGCCATTGCAGCCTTGCCGAAGGCGATTACTCGCACGCCGTCATATGTCTCAAGACTGCGCGGCGCAACCGGGCTTAAATCCAATTCGCGAAACAACGTCGAGGCCGAAACTCGATCGACAGCAGAATGAAAGATCGACAACGCGTCCTTGAGCCGTTCCCTGTCGCCGGATGCGTGTCCGGCCGTTTTTCGATCCATCATGACGGAGTTTTCTTATCAATCAACGAATGAAATGTGCGATTTTCCGGTGCGGGTCAGCACGCGCAATGAATCGCTAGCGTCGTATTCGCATGGCCCCTACCGGGGGACCGGAAACCGCATCGTTCAGCAGTCATAGACGGACCGAACGTTTCTTAACCTGTCTTCTCTTATTTTCTGCCCGACGCAACCGTTATGGCCACATCTAGCGATGGCGACGCCTCTTCCAACCACGACGAGCCTGTAGACGCCCCAGACGAGGCGTCCGACAGCGCCCCCGAGGAGTCGACTGCCGCTGGGATGCCCGTTCGTATCGGCCGGCTCCATGTGCTCACCGACTTCAAGCTGCAGCAGGAGAAGTCACATGCTGAACTCGCTCGACTCGCACTCCGTGGCGGAGCGGACACGATTCAGTTCAGGCAAAAGCACGGTGGAATTCGCAATATTCTTTCGCAGGCTCGGGTCACGCAAGATGTCTGTCGCGATGCGTCGATGCCCATGATTGTCGATGACCGCGTCGATGTTGCCCAGGCTGTTGGCGCAGCGGGAGTGCATCTCGGACAGGAGGATTTCCCGATCAAGGACGCGCGCCGTCTGCTTGGTGAAGACGCTATTATCGGTGCCACGGCAAACAAGGTATCCGAAGCCGTCACGGCGTACAAGGAAGGCGCAACATACATCGGCTTCGGCCCTGTCTTCGAGACGCAGAGCAAGCGAAACCCGGGGTCAACCGTCGGACTCGAGCTCCTTCAGGACGCGTGCGAGGCCGTTCCTATTCCCGTCATCGCGATCGGTGGAATCACGCATGATCGCGTCCGCCCCACACTCGATGCTGGAGCCTACGGGATTGCGGTTCTTTCGTCCATTGCCACGTCGAAGAATCCCGAGCGCGCCGCTGCCCGCTTCCGTGCGGCGATCGACGGGGCACTACGAACATCCTAAGCCTCACTCGTCTCGTCGGCGTGGACGATGGCTCGGGCGAGATCGTCCGGCGTCGGCGCGTCGGCGACCGCGGCCGGTTCGAGGCCAACATCTCGTATTTTTTGGGCAGTTGTCGGCCCAATCGCGGCGAGACGATAGTTATGGAGCATCACGCGAGACGCCTCAAGCGCCTCAAGACCGGACGGGCTGAAGAAAGAGAGCCATCGCACGCCATCCGGTAGTTCAATGTCACGCCGGGTGGACGTCTGATACACTTCCTGCTCTGCGAGTGGAATTCCCGCCGCTGCGAGTCCCGTCGGTATGGTGTCACGACGACGGTTGCCGCTCAGAAACAGAAGGGGCCGGCGCAACCTCTTCTCGACCCACACATCAGCGATTCGGTCGACGAGCGACGCTGCGTTTCCTGCATCCTGTCCGAGCGGTGTGAGACCGGCAGATTCGACCGCAGCTGCCGTTTTCGGTCCGACGACGAAAACCGGGCGGTCCGTCCAGTTGTCTCGCATGTCCGGATGCGTGTCGAACGAGCGGTTGAGCGCGTGTGCTGCTCGCGGGCTCGTCAGAATTAGACCACTGTACTTCCCATCTGCGTTAAGCTGCTGTTCTAGCTGCTCCGGGTTGGGAAAGTCGAACTGTAGCACCGGGCAACATGACGCCGTTAACCCGAGCTCCTCGAATGCGTGCACGTATGGATCCGGGGAATCGCATGACCGAAGCAGAACGACGTCCATGGGATCGTGGCCTTTTTGTCAGGGATAAAGAAGACCTGCAATTCAAACGGTTTCGTTGCTCACGACCGAAAAGACGCGCGGCTCGTCCGGTCGCCAATAATCTCGTCCAGGACCTCCGCCCCACCCGCGTCCAGGAGCGTCTGCGCAAGATCCCGAGCCTCATCACTCGCCTGCTCCGGAGTACAGACCCGACGCTCGCGGTACATTTCTTCCCCGTCCAGTCCGGCGATGCAGCCATCAATCACGACATCCTCTTCGTCATTAAATCGTGCGAAGGCACCGGTCGGCACCTGACATCCGCCGCCCACGGTCTGCATAAATGAGCGCTCTGCGGTTACAGCGATGGCGGTCGCCTCGTGGTGAAGCATCGATTGGAGCGCATCCGCCGTGTCGTGTTCATCGCTCGCACAGGCGATGCCAAGCGCCCCCTGCCCGACAGCCGGGACCATCACGTCCTTGGGAAATGCTTCTCCGATCCGTGCACTCAATCCCATGCGCAGGAGGCCAGCCATGGCGAGAACCATCCCGTGCCAGTCACTGTCGTCAAGCTTTTCGAGACGACTGTCGACATTTCCGCGAACGGGGACGACCTCAATATCCGGCCGCCACGCTTTAATCTGAGCCCGACGTCGAAGCGATGCAGTCGCCAGCACGGCCCCTTCTGGAAGCTCATCCAGGCTCTCGTCTACCCCTGGGTGCGGGACAAAGGCATCCCCTGGATCTTCGCGCTCACCGATGGCTGCCAGGGTAATCCCGGACGGCAACCTGGACGGCAAATCTTTGAGCGAGTGCACGGCGACGTGGATATCGCCAGCAAGTAGAGCGCGATCGAGCTCTTTCGTGAAAACAGCCTCGTCCCCGATTTCGGAGATAGGAACGTCGAGCACTTGATCCCCCCGTGTCACGATCACCTCAATGTCGACACGATGGCCATGGGCCTCCAGCTGCGACTTGACGAAATTGGCCTGCCAGAGCGCAAGTTCGCTCCCGCGCGTACCGATAACGAGTGGATCCGGGATGGGCATAAAATGCTGGGTTCGTGGAAAAAAGCGACTGAAGCGAACGACCGTTCTGCTGCACGCCGCGGAATACACATCTGCACCCACAACCCGGATCGCTACCGGAATGTTCACCTTCGACCAACGGATTCGACGTGCGCTCATCCGTGTTTCACATCCGCACATAGAAAATGCCGCACCGTGTCCAAACGAGACAACGGATGCGGCGAAAGTCGATGCGGTAAAATGTGCTGGCTTCGTACGTCGGATCGAGCGTTACGCGTCCTCGGATGCCGACTCCTCTTCTGAGGTCAACATCACAGCGCGTCGAAGTAGCTCATCGACGTCATCAGTACCGCTCGTGCTGTGCGTATCGAATGGGCAGGCGCCGGCGGAATCTGACAAGGACGGCGTCTCGTAGTCACGGTTCTTCTCCCGCGCCTTCTGAGCCGACTCATCCTCGCAGGACGGACGCGAGAACAGGGCGTGTAGCAGCTTGATTCCACGAACGAAGTCGATGCTATCCGGGTCGACGTTCTTGAGCTTGACGATCGGTACCGCCAGCAGCTTTTGCATGATCGAATTCGTCAGCCGGTCAACCTCCTCCCGGTTCATCCCGGTGCGATGGGCGTGACGGTCAACTTCCTGCTCACGAATGGCATCGAACGTGTTGCGGATTGCCTGAATCGCGGGCTGAAGCGCCTGCTGATGGAAAACCCACGTGACAAAATCCGACATAAGGTCCGCGCAAATCTCTCGGGCGCGTGGGATCTCTGCTCCCCGGCGCGCCTCCGTTTCCTCCACGTAGGCCTGCAGGTCATCCAGGTCGAAGACGGTATAGCCGTCGAGCTGACTTACGCCCGGATCAATGTTGCGTGGCATTGAAATATCGACGAGCAGGGTAGACGTCCCTCCGTTCTGCATCGCGAGATCTGTGGACGTGATGACCGGCTCCGGGGCCCCGGTTGCCACGATGACGAAATCGGCTGACTTCACCAGTTCGTGTCGGCGTTCCCAGGCGCCGGTCTGCGCGCCGTGCTCGACGGCAACCCGCTCGGCCCGTTCCGGAGAACGGTTCGTAACGGTCACAGATGAAGGCTTCGAGGTATCAAGCGCTCCGAGGGCGAGGCGGCCCATTTTACCCGCACCGACGAGAAGGATGTTCAGGTCGGAGAAGTCACTCTGCCCGCTGCCGAAATAACCGCGCGCCATCGCCACAGAGGCTGTAGAAACCGATGCGGCTCCGCTCGAAAGGTCTGTCTCCGTAGCAACACGTTTTGCTGCCCGGAAGGCGGTGTGCATGAGACGGTGCAGAAGCGAATCGACAGCGTCCCCGTCCACCGCAAGACGATACGCATCTTTTATCTGCGAGAGGATTTGACCGTCGCCGGGCACCATGGAACGGATACCACTCGCGACCTCCAGAACGTGGAGAATCGCTTCTTCGTCCTCAAACCAGAAGGCGTCCGCATCAGGAAATGGGCGACCGGCCTTCTCGCTTAATGCGGAGCGGATCTCCGCAACATCTTGCTGATTTCCGTAGAGATAAACCTCGGTGCGATTGCACGTCGAGAGGAAGATCACCTCCGCGTCGTCGGATAGGTCGAGCGTGGCGTACAGCTCACGTTGATCCACCTCGTCGAGCGAGAACGCCTCGGTCACGTGGACCGGCGCCTGCTCGTAATTAAGTCCGAATGCGTAGAAGGCCATGCGGCGCGATACCCTTTGCGTAGACGAATGCAACGATACGTACAACAAACACAATACCGAGTTCAAGCGGCGTGGTGAAAACCAAATGAACCGAATCTGTTTTTCGAATTCATTCGGCGCGGCTGATGTCGTCGTCCCCGACGCGTCCTACCACGCGTTTCGGTACGATCACAGTCTGAAAGGTGGTGCCGAACGTGACGTTTGTCTGTAGGGGGATCCCCCACCAAGCATGCGGGGCGCTTTCCGGGAGGCAGTCTCTGCGCTAGTGTGAGAAACGTGCCCCGTCTCAACCTGAGTGACTGCTAGATTTCTTATCGGTACCTTGGGTCCCCCGGCACCGGATGAACAGACACAGACCATCCGTCACCTGCTCAGCACGCGCAACCGGTATGAACGTGACCATCGGTTGCACCTGTGTTCGCCCACCGCCATCTTACGGCGATACGTGCCCTCGACTCACGCCTCTTCAATCGACTGCTCCGCCGTGGACCCCGTTCTCGCCTCCCCCGCCCCCCTGTTTACCGACCCGATGACCGTGATCGCCGTCCTGGCGTCGGTGCTTGCGGGCGTTTTTGCCATTTCGAGCATCGAGAAGCTCGAACCGCTGTTCAAATACGTGCCTCCCGTCATCTGGGCGTACTTTATCCCGATGATGCTCACCACCCTGGGCATCACGCCGGCAAGTTCTCCGGTCTACGACTGGATGTCGACCTACCTTCTGCCGTTCTCTCTCTTCCTCCTCATGATCACGGTGGATGTCCGAGCCATCCTTCGCCTCGGTCCGCGCGCGCTGTTCATGATGCTCGTCGGTACGCTCGGGATCGTGCTCGGCGCCCCGATTGCGTTCCTCATCTTCGGCGGCTTTTTCAGCGACCCGGTGGCGTGGAAGGGATTTGCCGCGCTGTCCGGCAGTTGGATTGGCGGCACGGCCAACATGCTGTTCGTGAAAGAAGCCGTTTCGACCCCAGACTCGACGCTGGCGCCGCTTCTCGTCGTGGATGTGGTCGCCGGATACGGGTGGATGGGCATTCTGATTTTCCTCAGCGCCTATCAGACCAAGTTCGATAACTGGGTGGGAGCGAGCCGCGAGGTCATCGACAAGCTTCAGGGACAGCTCGAAGAAATTGAGACCGACCGTGTCCCGATCACCCTCGGGAAGTTTATCATCATCCTTGGACTCGGACTCGGTGCGACTCTTGCCGCGCAGGGGCTCGGAGCGGAGCTCCCAGAACTGGGCGACCCCACGGTCATTAGCCAGGGAACGTGGGCCATCCTGATTGTCGTGACCGTCGGACTCGCTCTTTCGTTCACGCCCGCCCGCTCGTTAGAAACGGACGGTGCCTCCCGCATTGGCTACGCAGCGCTGTACCTGCTCCTCACCTCGATCGGAGCCAGCGCCGACCTCAAAGCTGTCCTGGATGCTCCACTTTACCTCGTTGCCGGTGCAGCATGGCTTTCCGTTCACGTTGCACTGCTCTTCGGCGCCGCGATCATATCAAAGTCCCCGCTCTTTTTTGTTGCCACAGGTTCGATGGCTAACGTTGGTGGCGCCGCGAGCGCCCCGATTGTGGCCGGCGTGTATGTGCCTAGTCTCGCGCCCGTCGGGCTTCTCATGGGGGTTGCTGGATATATTTTGGGCGTCTACGTCGCACTCTTCTGCGCAGAGTTGCTTCGATACGTGCACCTCTTCTTGATATGACACAGTACTGTTTCAGCAGCACGCCGATGGAATCCGCGAATAGCGCCGCCGCAGGCAGCATAAAATCATTACCTTACACGCGATGAATGCCAGAGGACTGCGGGGACACCCATCAACTTCAAACCAACGTTATACGCATAATTCCTAGATAGTTAGAGTACCACATTGCACACTTAATCTTATTGCCTCCCGGGAGGTGGAGTGATTATGTGCTTCTCTTTTATCTAACGGAAAATGGTAGCCGTACAGCGTGACACTCTGATCGACATGGACGTAGCTAAACTCATCGAACACAACGCGCAGAACTCGGCCAGACGTTCGTCTGCGGTCAAGTTGAAGGGTGCCCTCGAACGCATCGTCCGAATGGCGGTCCGAGCATCCGGCATGTCGTGGGGCGTCATCCTTTTTCCATCGACACAGAATGATGACAGCCGTGCAGAGACGTGGCACCCGTCGATCTCACATGGAGAATCGTCGTTGCGTCCGGCGTCCATCGATCCGGAGGCTCTCTCGATATTGTCCGAGCACGTCTGGGCCTCCGAGGGACCATATGTCCACGTAAGCGCGGAGAACGTGACTCGTGATCGTGGGATGATCGAACACGATCGATGTGCAGATGCAGGTACGGTGGAATCGTCCGCGACCCCGTCTGCGTCCATCGCGGGAATCGCTCTAACTGCGCCGTCTGACCCCGAAGTTCTGGATGCACCTGCCGGGAACGCAGAATGCCATCGCTCTACCTCAGACGGCACCTGGGGTATATTACTTCTCGTGTCGGATCATGCTCTCTCCTGGCTCGAAAAGACCGAAACGGATACAGGTCGCGAGTCAGGCGAGGAACCGTCTGTTGACAGAGGGCCGATTGAGCACCGGCCCGATCCAAACGCAGCGATATCCGAAGTCCTCACCGACGCGGCCGAACTGGCGTCATCCTCCGTTCAGGGATATGCGGATGCTACAGGCCACCTCCGATACCGCCGTTTCATCTCCGAAAGCGACCAGGGAATCTACCGCATGGAGGTAGACCCTCCCGTACCGACCGATCTGGACGTGGATGAGCAGGTGGATCGATTCCTGGTAGCCTCCCGGGTTGCAGAGTGCAACGAAGCGTATGCACAAATGTACGGGGTCGACTCTCCGGAAGAGATCATCGGATTACGGCTTAGCGATCTGTACGGTGGCGAGGCGGAGGCAAACCGGTCTGTCCAGCGGACTTTCATCAAGAAAGGCTACCGCGTGAGCAACGTCATCACGCAGGAAGAAGACCAGGCAGGAAATCGGCTCTACTTCTCCAATACAGCATTTAGCATCATCATTGATGGGGCCGTCCACCGCGTCTGGGGAATCCAGCAGGATGTCACGCCCATCAAGGAAGCAGAAGCTGCGCTAAACCATAGCGAGCGCCTGCTCGCCTCGACAATCGACACCTATCCATTCGCAACGGCGATCTTCGATGCCGACCTGCGCTATCTGTATGCAAATGATCTTGCAGCAGCTTCGAGTGATGTCGACGCTGAAGGCATGATCGGGAAACGTCCGGAGAAGCTTTATCCCACGGGCATTTGGGAGCCGCTTCTTCCAATCCTTCAGCGATGCCGCGAAGAGGAGTCCTTTACACAGAGGGTTGTCCCCATTCAACGGGACGACGGCACGGAGCGGGTCATCATCGCCACCTTCGTCCCCCTTCTCGGTGAACAAGGAGCCCTGGAGGCGATCATCGCGAGTACGAGGGATATCACGGAAGAGCGACGAGCGAAGCGAGAGCTTCGGCAATCCGAGCAGCGTCTATCCTTGCACGTCGAGCACTCGCCTTTGGCGTTCGTAGAGTGGGATGTTGACGGTCGGATCGTAAAATGGAATCCGGCAGCCGAGCAGATCTTTGGCTACACGGCCCGCGAGGCCCGCGGTCTTCACGTCGCTGACCTCTCGCCCTACGCCGATCGCGAGGAAACGCAGGACATGTGGCGGGACATCATTTCGAATCAACGACCGATTCGCCAACAGCGTCGCAGAAACCTCACGAAGGCCGGGCGGCTCATCCTCTGCGAGTGGTCAATGACGCCGCTGGTCAACCATTCTGGTACCGTGATCGGGGTGGCTGCCACGGCACAAGACGTGACGCAGGAGATTGAAGCTCGCGAGTCGCTGCGACAGGAGCGAGATCTTCTACGAGGTGTGGCTGAAACGAGCGCCGCTGGAATCATCGTGGCTGATAGACGAGGCCGCGTATCGTTTGTAAATACCCGTGCAGAGACCCTTCTTCGATCACGCCGCGCGGTGCTTTCGGAGAACTTCCTCGACGCAACATTCTGGTCGGCCCACGACATTGATGGTCATCCCTTCACGTCCGATCAACTGCCGTTTCAGCGGGTGCTAGACTCAGAGCGGCCGGTATTTGACGTGGAAATGGTGCTCGATCGACCGGGCGCAGACGTCATTCTTTCGATCAATGCGGCGCCGCTACACGATAACCAAGGCAATATATCACAGGTTGTCTTGGTAATGGAAGACGTGACCGAGCGGATGGAACGACAGATCCGCATCCGCGAGCATAACGACATCCTGTCCGGGCTAGCGAAGATGCTCGTGGAGAAGCGCGATAATGTCGACGAGATCCTGCGCTATGCTGCTCAAACCGCTAAAGATGCGTTTGGAACCGATCGGCTCAGCATCTGGAAACGGGATGATCAGACGGACGACTTCATTTGCATTGAGGTCGTCGGTCCGGGAGACCAGGATGATCTTGGAATGCGGATTGGAAAGTCGTCGTATCAACAGTATCTAAAAGCCATTCGGGGCCACCGTGCCGTCTGTAGCGAGGATGTTCACGCGGATGAGCGGCTAGCCAAGCTAAAGGCCTACAACGATGAGCGTGACATCCGATCGACGCTCGATGCTCCGGTGCGAATTGGTGGCCAACTCGTCGGCCTGGTGTCTGCTGAGCATATCGGCGAGCGTCGCAGCTGGTCAGCGGATCTCATTAATTTCGCCGGCGCCATCGCGGATGTCGTTGCACAAACGTTCATCGTGTCGAAGCAAAAACGCACCCGCGCTGCCCTGCGACGGAGCGAACAGAGATGGAAAGCTCTGGTCGAGCACCATCCGGAAGGCGTAATGATTTCGATCGACGGCCAGGTCGCTTACGCAAATGAAGCGGCGCTAGCAATTCTGGGAGCGGATTCGTTGTCCGATCTGGAGAAGGAAACCTTGCGGCATATGGTTCACGACTCACATCTCGGAACGCTTAAAGATCGAATGCGCCGCGTAATCGACGGTCGAGAGAAGACCGAACCATGGGAGCATACCATTACCGGTCTCGATGGGAGCTCCCGAACGATCGTCTCTCAGTCCGTCCCGATTACGTATCGTGAGCAGCCGGCCGCGCAAACGGTGATGCGAGACGTAACGGACCGGCGAGCACGTGAGGAGGAGTTGCGCCGAGCCAAGGAGGAGGCCCAGCAGATGAGTCGGCTGAAGTCCACATTCCTCGCGAACATGAGTCATGAGATCCGCACGCCGCTCACATCGATCATCGGTTTTGCGGAGGTGTTGGAGGGTCGTGAATCTACGACCGAGAACGACATCGCTACGATTATTGGCCGCAGTAGCCAGCGGTTGCTGCGAACGCTGAACTCCGTCTTGGACCTATCCAAACTCGAGGCGGGAGCGATGAAGTGCTGCCCGGAGTGGGTCGATGTCAAGAAGCGAACACAGGAATCCGTTCGGCTTTTCCAACCGAAGACCGCGGAAGCCAACGTGACGATGCGGACGGAGGTTCCCGCCTCTCCCCTGCGCTCACACCTCGATGTATCGGCTCTGGACCGGATCCTTGACAACCTGATCGGGAATGCGATCAAGTTCACACCGGAGGGAGGTCACGTTACGGTTCGCGCCAGCGGCACGGATGATGTCGTCACACTCGAGGTGGAGGATACAGGAATCGGTGTGCCGGACGATTTCCGCCAGCATCTTTTCGAACCGTTTCTGCAGGCTCCTTCTGGCCCGGACAACGACCACCAGGGTACGGGTCTAGGACTCGCGATCACACGGCAACTCATCCGGCTGATGGGCGGAGAGATCTCGGTCAGCAGCACCGAAGGCGTAGGAACGTGTTTTACCGTTACGCTTCCGCGGGAGCTTTAGTGGCCCTCACAATACCTCAATCGAGCTGCGTGCGGCACCCCAAGGGCACACCGGGTTCACCTGCTTCACGCGCCTGGATCCCGCCCGGTTCGCTCGCTCTCTATCATCGAAGCACGTTGTGTTCGGACCTTTTACCGCCACGAACCGCCAGATATGTCACAGATGTTCGCATGCCACATCTACCGAAGATGAAATGAGGCATCGATAATTAATCGTATTCCTGAGATCGGACGAGCACCAAATGTAACGATCAGGCGACGCAAGCTACGAGTGAGCAGGATCGCCCATGGGGTCGATGAAAAATGAAGCGGGTCGGTACCAAAATCTATGGGCCTGAATTGCCGGACCAATGGAGATGCCTCCTCTCCCATTCATCTAGCCTGAGCAACCGTTCGTACGTCACTCATACCGTCCGTGAGGCGTTTATGGGCGCTACACACGTGATCTTAACTGCATCCACGGACAACGACCACATCCTCCAACCCTTAGCCAGCGGTCGTAGCCACACCCACAACCGCAAATTCACGTAGGCCAACTTTCGCACTGATTCGTGGGCATCTTGCCCCACTCATGAACCTGAGTATTTTCTACCTTGACGGGTGAAAGGTACCGGAACAAGTCTACCTTCCACACATTCTATTCATGTTCGGAAGAAGGCTACGCACAAAAAAGTCCATTCTTCTGGAATATAGTTTTCGACATACAGTCGCGTCATTCCGTCTATGGTGGTTGCATCGACGCTAGATGACGCGCCCCCGATGTACCCCTTTCGGTTGCGAGCAACTGCCCACGGCAGTGTTGTACCTGGGAAGCCTCCAACCGATGTTCCCACGGCTACCCTTACTCCGACCTCTTCTTACCATGAAGCGGCTACTTACCACTCTCGCCTCTATTTTGGGCCTCTGGATTCTGGTGAGCTTTACCGGCGTTCTCGCCGATGGTGCTCGTCCTGAATTCTGGACAACGAGCCTAATGTGGAGCTTACTCGCGGGCCTCGTGATCGCTCCGTTCTACGCCTTCGTCAATTCGCAGATGTTTGCGACGCCTCCCGCGCCCCGACCTGCCTCAGACGAGCGCAACGGTGAATCTATTCCCGAAGAGAACGAGGTTCCGTCGTTCGACACAGGATCGCGGGACGCTCCGCCGACGCGGGCACTCGACGTTGAGCAGATCAACCGGATGGCCAACGGAAGGAAGCTGTGGCCTGAGGAGAATGAACAAGAGACCGTGAGCGCGTAGGTGACTGCGCAAAAATACGTGGCTTGGTAAGTCGCCGGGATGTGCTGTGGTTCATAGCACATCCCGGCGTAGCTGCATGGCAACGCGGAGTGAGGGTGATTATTACCTCATCGCCAACCCGCTCCAATGCCATGAAGTGGCTCTTGTATGTCATCGCCGCAATTGTCTTTGCCGGCGTGTTCGTCAGCATTATCGGAATCGTCGCCGATGCTGACCATCTTGCGTTCTGGACGCAGACGCTCATGTTGAGTCTGCTAGGAACGGTCATCGTTGCACCAGCACTCGTCTATGTCGCGGCACGGTCTAAGGCGGAGACCAATGAACCGATTGCAACCCCATCGGTCCCTGCTGAGACCACAGGAAGGTCTGCAACGAACGGTGCACCCCGACCGAAGCGATCAGCATTCCGTATCGGAGCCTATGTCTTCTCCGGCTTCGTCGTCGTATGGGCGGCAGTGAGTTTGATCAGCTTATTCGTCGACCAGGCTCGGCTCTCGTTCTGGACGCAAAGTGTCATGTGGTCGCTCCTGGTGTTGTTGATCTGGGCGCCTGTCATGGCCTTCTTCATCAACCCGTTCAACGACCCGGCGATACAGGACACGACGTCGGGGAGATCGCATGGCGACGAGACTACCGGTGACTTTGTCCCGGAAGGATCGACCACGTTTGCGACAGGGCCCAACGTCACTGAAGAGCGGGAAACCCCGTCAGGCGACGCTCCCTCGTCCCGCGCCACCGGTCACCCCGAGCGCGAAGCCGCACAGAACCACCCAGAAGAAGCAAGCCGATAGAATATATTTCTTCTACATATCTAGCAAAAAAGGGGACCTCCCGCATCGCACGTGCGAGAGGTCCCTTCATTTCGCCACAGTGTGTGAGAGGCAAGCCGCACGCTCAGGCTTTGGCTTCCTCTGTCTTCTCCGTGAGCATCGTTAGAACCGGGCACTGCGCCACGCGGACGATGCGCTCCGTATTCGACCCGAGCAGAAAACGTTCGACCCCGCTGAGACCGCGCGTCGCCATGACGATGAGCTGCGTTCCTTCCGTTTCAGCATAGTCGATGACGCTCTCTGCGACTCGTCCGTGTTTGACGGCGGTGGTTATCGGTACATCAGGTCCGCCGACGGAGTCTGAAAGCTGACGTAACGCTTTATCTGCGTTGGCTACAATTTCTTCGTCCATCTCTACTACACCGACGCCCGGCAGTCCGGTATCGCTGAACGTAGGCACGGTCCGTTTCTCTGCCACGAACAGAAGGTGCAGCGTCGCTCCATATACGTCAGCGAACTCTTTCGCTACGCGAACCGCCTGTTTAGAGTGCTCAGAAAAGTCCACCGGAGCAAGTACTTCCTCGACGATTCTCCCCTTCTCTCCTTCAATCCACGGCACTTCCTCGTTCACCGTAATCACCGGGCAGCGGGCATGCCGGACCAGTTTGTCCGCGACATTGCCCAGCATCAGCCGCTCGATATTTCTGTGACCGTGTGTGCCCATCACGACCAGATCGATCCCATTTTCCTCGATATAATCGTGGATCGTGGCTGCGACGTCGAAGCTGAGATGGACGGAGACGGCCGTGTCAATCTCAATCGATTCACCGTCCGGGACCATGTGATTCAGGCGATCCTGCGCTTCCTCTCGAATGCGAGCCCGGATCTGCGTCGCCTTCTTCTGTGCGTCGTCGATGCCATAAAACTCGGGGTCGAGTTCATCAACCACGTGCAACACGTGAAGGGTCGCGTCGAATCGTTCCGCCAGATCTACCGCCTTGGTCAGTGCGTGCTGAGCACAGGCGGAGAAGTCGGTCGGTACGAGAATCTTCTGAATGTCCATAGAAAGAGAGCTTAGGTACGGAAAGGGAACGTCAGGGGGTCATGCATGGGCCGGTGCGGACGCTGACGGAGTTCGAACCAGCGACTTTGCATTCGGCTTTACAACAAAAACCGGCTGTTCGGCACGTCGAACCACATTTTCAGTCACACTACCCATCAACAGCCGGTCCAGTCCGGATCGACCGTGTGTGGCGATCACAATGAGGTCGATTTCGTTCTCCTGAGCATAGTCGCGAATGCTCGCAGGGGCATACCCGATGCGTGCCTCCACAACCGCGTGCTCAATGCCGATTTTTTCGCGGGCGAGTTCTGCAAGTGCGTTTTCAACATTCTCAACAACCTCGCCCGTTGGCAGCTCGATTGGTTCGATGCCATATGTTGATGGGTATACAACTTCCTCTACTACGTGCAAAAGATCCAGTCGCGCACCATACGTTAGCGCCAACTCACGAGCGTGAGCGACTGCAAGGGTCGAGCCATCGGAAAAATCGACGGGAACCAGGATGCGGGACAGGCGAGTGGGCGGGTTTTCCGAGACATCTCCTCGGACGGTCAATACCGGACAGTGGGCGGACCGAACGACGTCCTCGGCAACGCTACCCATGAGAAGCCGATTGACGCCTGTGCGTCCATGCGTGCCCATCACGATCAGATCCGTGTCCCGCTCATCGGCGACCTCCACAATCCTCTCGTGAACGATCGCCCCCTCGATCTGCATTTGATCGATGTTGAGATCTGTAGACGTAAATGGAAGCGATCCCATCATGGAATCGATGGTCTCAGCAGACATCGGATGGGCATCCACCATATCGCGATACCCATACAGGTGCCGGCCGGCAACACTCAGGATGCAGAGCTCTGCATCATGCGCGTGAGCAAGGAAGGCGGCCTGTGGGAAGGCCCTGGCCGCGCCATCCGAGAAATCAGTCGGAAATAAAATGCGTTTGATCGAAAGCATAGCCGTTCGGGGTTATGGATGATAAGGAAACGAACAGCGGCAACAGGTGTCAACCGTTCGAACATGTCAGTCAGACCGAACGGGCACCGGCTGGCGACCACTTCGAGGCTCTTGTGTCGTCACAACGCCCATGCGAAGGATGATCTGCGGCACTCCGTCGTGTGTTAACAGCTCGTGGAGTTGATTCCGAAGTCGATCCACCTTAACGGGTTGATTCAAGAAGCTTGCGGCGAGTCCAAAGGACGTGGCCCGAAGTAGGACGCGATCGAGCGCCTGTCCACCCGTGAGCCAGTCCGGTACATGATCATTCGCAGTGGCTAAGATCCCCAGAACGGGAGCGCTGCGAATCATGGCCGTCTCTTGCCGCCACGGATCAGGGTGCCCACCGGGAAGAGCATGAAGCCACCGGGCCGTAGCGGTCTGCCATCGGCTCCAGCCTCGGGATTTCCCGACGACACCGGTCTTGTCGCTGACGCGGGAGGTCCATTCGGCCAGCTCACGACGCACGTCAGGATCCGCGAGCATGATTTCGTTGCCCTGAATCACAAGATCCAGAAGCCGTTGCCGACGATCTGCCCCCGTCACAATCTCCAGTGTTGCTCCTTCCTGCTCTGCGGCTTCCTGCAGTGCCTCAATATCGGCATCGGCAACGTTCGCATCGGCAAACGCTTCACGATGCGTCCGCCGCCTATGGATCGCAGAAAATAGCCTTTCCTCCAAAAGCGATGGCTGTCTGTGCTCCCCCATGCGGATTCGTGCGAGCGCTTTTTGCCCTGCTCCACTGGACGCAAAGGAAGCATCATCGGTCGCCGCGTTCGCTGCTCCACCATCCGGAAACAACTCTACGAGGGGGTCGAACCCTGCATGAATCATAGCAATCCGGAGATGAAACAGCGCTGCCCCGCAACTCATGATTCGCTCTCGTCCACCAGGGTCGAGCGCGGGCAGCGTCAGCGCAGGGTCCGCATACAACCAAATCGCATCATCCCGGATTGAAAACTGCCACGGTTGTGTGTTATGGCCGGACGGAGCCATGACTGCATACTGAAGCAAGAACGCAAGCTGCTCATTGACCGGCGCATCGCGCGGAAATGAGGGGTCGTTTGAGATTGGCGTGGTCGAGGGGCGATCCATCGTAGTTGCGTCGCTAGAGACAATCGAACGTGCCAAATACGCGAAGTACGGTCGTCGGCCTTCCGGTGTGCACAAGTAAAAGTAAGACCGCGCATCCATATCGCCCCACCTCCCCATCCCCTGCATGGACGCAAGAAAGATCGGCTCTATCGTGTGGGGGAAACTCCTACTTTACCGAACACGCTTTTTGACCGTGTTGCCCTACGCAACCGGAATACCGATCAGGTTCCAGTACCACAGCCACGGAATATACGCTATGAGACCCGCGGTAACGATCGAGAAGTGAACTCGAGTGCTTTGTGACCACGACGATGTCGTCCATGCGCGTACGACGAAGATCACAAGGGCAAGCGACAGGACCGATGCCATGATCGGAAATGCCAGCAACGGCTGGATGGATGCGGGGTCGGTGTGGGTAGGACCGAGCGGACCGCCTGTCAGCAAGCGAAATCCTAGAGCAAATAGAAACCCGATGTGTAATGCGGCGGCAAATGTAGCTAGAGGACGTGCGTACTGCATACCTTCAGCGGCATTGTCATCGTCCATCGAACCCGGTCGAAAGAACTCACGGACTGGAAGAACGAAGACCGACGAGTACGCTAGCAGGCAAACGATGAGCCAGGCAAGACCTAGAGCTCTTTCGGCCAGGAACGGAATTCGTTCGAATGTCGCAGCTCCAACCTGAATTCGCGGGACAGGGCCAGCGCCAGAGACCACCGCCGCGCTTTCCCGCACGGACCCATCAGAAGCCGCAAATCGAAGATCCCCCTTGTGAAGTAGCGTAAGCGCTCCATCGGCGAGTCCAACAGTGATCGCCGTATCGCCGCGGGCCTCGACCTCGACATCGGGATAGGGGACACCGAGGAGCGCGAACGCGGCCTCAAATGAGGTATGCGGCCGGCGGGCAATTCGGTACGTTCCATCCAACGTTGCCAGATCACCCGAAATGGTTTCAGGCGCGTCGACGGTCGGAGCATCTACATCTTGGAGCACGAGCTCCGTCACGGCTTTTGCCATTTCGACGGCTGTGGACGCATTTCCGGCGACAAAGACGCCAAGATCCAATCCTGGAAATACAACAAGCTGGCTTCCCGCTCCGGGATACGTCCCGTCATGCACAAACGCACGATGACCGGAAACCGTGCGCTGAAACCAACCAAGATGACCGCGACGCCCGGCAAAAGCATCTCTCATGTCTCCCCGTTCGAAGGAGACGGCCTCTCGCGGAAGCACCCGCTCCTCCTCCAGCCACCCATCCGAAAGCACCGCCGAGAGGAAACGAGCCATGTCTCGTCCGGTCGTCCATGCTCCGCCAGCAGGGGCCATCGTGACGTAATCGTGCGGAAGCGGGTCGAAGCCTTTCTCACTACTGGCGTAACCGGTCACGCGAGCGTCTGCGTAGGCACCGGCTCCCGGCGCAAACGTTGAGCGAGTCATCCGGAGAGGCTCGAACAGGAGCGAGTCTGCCAACTCTGCGAACGTCTGACCCACGCGATGCTCGGCCTCGGCGGCGGCCCACGTGTATCCTTCATTCGAATATCGTGACACCGCCCCTGCCGGATCGATCTGCGGTGGAAGCCGTCGTCGCACGACCGATCTGAGCGATGCCGGAGGACGCGACGACCCCGCTCCGAGAAGGCGGCCGTCAAGGCCGGACGTGTGCGCCAGCAGATGGGCGATCGTGACTGAATCAGCCGCATCACGATCTACAACGCCCCTCCCGACGGGTTCATCCAGAACGATGAGTCCGTGCGCATCCAACGTCCGCAGAAGGGTAGCCGTCAGCGTTTTCGACACCGACGCCACGCGAAAGACGGACCGTTCCGGGGAGACCACCACCCCGGAAGTAAGGTTCGTACGCCCCGTCCCTTTCAATGCAACGATTCGATTCCCCTCCATCACCGTGACCACGGCGCCAGGCACCCTGTAGCGATCGAGCAATCCGGGCAGGAGACTGTCCAAACGCACGTTCACGGTCGCCGAGTCGAGCAGAGAACCATAAGATTCGCCGGTAGACGTCGTCTGCGCGACGACCTGTGCGGTGCTACCTGCTATGGTCGCCAGTATCAGCGCGAGGAGAAGTATCGGGGCCACACAAAATTTGGCGATCCGC
The DNA here is from genome assembly GCF_002554795.1 of Longibacter salinarum. Taxonomy (NCBI): domain Bacteria; kingdom Pseudomonadati; phylum Rhodothermota; class Rhodothermia; order Rhodothermales; family Salisaetaceae; genus Longibacter; species Longibacter salinarum. The sequence continues at coordinate 688,498 of NZ_PDEQ01000001.1, forward strand.
TGACGAAAACGCCGCGGACCGCCAGTCGAACAAAGAGAGGCGATCATAAATCGGAAGGGTGCAAACAGACGGGTACAGAGTGGAAGGCAGCCGGCTGGGAAGAGTGGACTCGATTATTCTCGGCCACGCGCCCCGGCGACGACACGCTGCATGATGCGATAATACCGAATCCAAATGATCCTGTTAGTATGCCGTGACTCGGATGTGGAGTCGATTCGATCGACAAAAAGGTAAGAGACGCAGGACTCAATGTTTTCTGGTCCCTTCATAACCGGTTTCGCGGATGAAGGGCGACAAAGAAAAGGCTGAAGGTAAACGTTTACCACGGAGGCATTAGGCTCCGTGAGCGAGATCCACGACATCTCAATCGTGCGCTCGCCGCGCAGACTGACGGTCGGGAGGTCCGTGTCCTGGGGTGGCTGATGGTACGGACCTCCCGATGGTTGGTCCTCACTATGTTTGCAATACTGCGTTGGTTGATCTCCCGCTGTGTCTACTGCGTCATCCCGAAAAGAGCACTGTCAGACGTGTGATAGGCATGAACACCTGTCGCTACGATCCGCCAAACAGGTTGTCAACCGTTCTTCTGCTAGGGTGTGGCGCGTCCGCTGAATCGAAGCCGTTGGAGACACCGACCGTTTAAAGTCGAAACCGTATAACAAGCTTGTTCCGTCTCCACAATGCGCCGTCAAAAACAATCATGTTGCTTTGATCAGGACGCCTTCGATGTCTTCCGGTCGCTGCCGGAAGACGTCGACTCAGACGGTTCCTCGATCTCCTCTGGTTGGACCTTAAGCACGCAAACGGGACAGGTGGCTTGCCGGACGACGCGCGCTGTCACAGATCCGAGCATGATCCGCTCAAGACCTGTACGACCATGTGAAGCCATCAAGATGAGATCAGAATCAAGTTCACCCGCCGTGTCGATGATCATCATGGCAGCATGTCCCTCTTTGACGTGTGTCTCGATAGACACTGGCAGTCCCTCCGTCGTTTGGACCAAGCGATCCAATTGCTTGCGAGACTGCTCGATCGGATCGGGCATCAAATCGTGAAGCGTTACCGCACCAACGAGCGGAACCGGAAACGGAAGCGGCTCCACCACCGTCAAAACATCCATTGATGCATTGAATGTTGCCGTCACCTCCCGTGCCGCACGCAGGAGAGGACGACTGAATTCTGATAGATCAACCGGTGTGAGTACGCGCTTCACGTCGGATGGAATGTTTGCATCCTCCTGAACGGTAAGGACCGCGCAGGGCGCTTTTCGCACGACCTCAGCGGTAACGGAACCCAGGAGCAGTCTCGACACACCGCGCCGCCCCTCTGTGCCCATCACGACGATGTCCATGCCTTCGTGCTCCGCGTATTCAGAAATCACGTCGGCCGGCGCAATTCCGCGCGAGTGAATCCTGTGAACGGGCACGTCGCTCTGTTCGACCGTGTCGATGAGCGATTGCATCTTCTGGTCTACCTCATCGCGGATGGTACGATAAAACTCCTCTTCGTCGAGACTTGCGTCGAACGCACCACGGACAGGGTCATCCCCCAGGGACGGAGCAACGTGAAGCAGGTGAAGCTCTGCTCCCCACTGTTCAGCCAAATCGTATGCATACTCGAACGCGTGATGAGACTCTTCGCTAAAGTCTGTGGGATGTAGAATCGCGTCGATTTTAAACATCGTTGGCACCGAATCAAGGGTAATAGGACAGAAAGAGGGCTGCAGATATCACGTCTGCGTCACCGATCTCAGGCAATACGTCATTCGTCGCTGAGCACAGACGACGTGGTCGTTCGAAGACGGGATTCTTCTCCCCCTTCATGGTCGGTGCGGATCGTTAAGACCGGAGACTCTGCATGGCGGATAACCTGCTCCGCGACACTGCCGAGTATAGCTCGCTTGATGCCCCGGAATCCATGCGTACCGATCACGACGAGCCCGGGCCGATCGCTTTCGACGCGCTCGAGAATGCTCGTTGCAGCATGGCCTGACTGAACGTTTACACGCACCGAAATTCCGCTATTCTCGAGCGCAGACGCTTGTTCTTCCAGGAATTTGTGTGCCCGTCGCTCGATGGCTTCCGTGTCCAGTGCGGGTGCACCGACGCCATATGCTGGAGGAAGCGATACGCGCTCGATAATGTGAAACAACTCGACACTCGCGTTGAAAATCTTGGCGGCACGGGCTGCACGCTCGATCACTTCCTCGGTCGCAGACGACAGATCCACGGGAACGAGGATGGTAGCAACCTCCGGACGAATCGGATGCGTCGGATCGATGTCGCCGGCCCGCGGACAGGCCGTCAGGACCGGGCACGACGCAGTTCGCACAACTTCCTCAGCAACACTTCCCATCACAGCGCGCTCGAACCCGCTCCGGCCATGCGTGCCCATGATGATAATGTCAATGTCATTCTCATTTGCATACGTCACGATGCCCTCAGCGGCGGACCGGCAAATGATCGTGCGCTGAATCGTCTGCTCGGGAAAGTCATCTAGGTCCAATTCCTCGTCGTCCTCGAATTCATCGTGTCGAGGCAAGAGGTCTGCATGCAGGTCGTCCAGGATGTCGCTCTCGCGAATCGCGATCACCTCCGAAAGCTTTGGTTCCCGCTCGTCGACGTTGACGATATGGATTCGCGCTCCTGTGCGTTCTGCCAGAACAGCAGCATATCCGAGCGCTCGAACCGAGGTCGGGGATCCGTCGGTGGGGACTAAAATCTCTTGAGTGGTCATGAACCGCAGAGGTTTAATTACAGAAAAACGGCTCGAGTCCCGATACTAGTTTCTGGTATTCGGCTCGACTAGACTCTTTCCCGTCGACTTGACGGTGAGCACCGGGCAGGACGATAGACGGACAATTTTCTCAGCGACACTGCCAAGAAGCACACGGTCCAGCCCCGTTTGCCCTTTCGTGGACATCGCCACCAGATCCACGTCGTTCTCATCGATGAATGCCGGCACCTCCGTGTCAACCGTTCCCACAATCACATGGGGCGTAATGGACGACCTCACTGGAACCGAAGCCGCTTCCGCATCTGGCCCTCCTGGGACCGGAGCCCCGAGCTGCACGGTTTCGTCGATGAACTTCTGCAGGCGCTCTTTCACTTTCTTCTCGATATTCGGATCGATGTCCCGAATGTCGGTCACACCTCCGACGTAAAATGCAGGGTGCAATTTCTGCTCGATCACATGCAGAACCTCCACCGATGCGTCATATAGAGCGCCCAGAGCCAGGCCATAGCGTAGCGCTTCTCGAGATGGATCGGAAAAGTCAATGGGGACGAGTATTTTTTTTGCTGGGTGGAAATCTTCCGTCCTCGCTTCGTCCTCCTCCCCACGCACCGTGAGCACCGGACGATCCGCACGGCGGACAACCTCTTCTGCCACGCTTCCGAGAAGGAAGCGCCGCAGGCCCCGCCGACCATGAGTCCCGAGCCCGATCATGTCGATATCGTGTTCACTCGCATAATTCAGGATGGCAGGAGCAGCCGCGACGTCACGAACAACCGCTTCCTTGATCTCGACATCGAACACCGATCGATCGACTTTTTTGCCATCGGCATGCAGCGACAGGTGTCGTCGGATCTCGTTGATGTCGCCGGCGGGTTTGAGTTCCTCGCCTGGCTGCGTCGGGTCCTCGTGCAGAACCTGGGCGTACAGCACGTGAAGGGTCGCACCGGTACGCTGTGCGAAATCAAGGGTGTAGCGAAACGCCTGATTCGATACGGGTGAGAAGTCACGCGCGAGAAGAATCGAGTTGACGTTCAGCATGAGTTTTTGGTACGGGTGAGGGAATCTGTTGGGGCTCCGCCGTGGAAGAATGCACTCCGGAGCGAACCGCTTTCACTAAGAGCAACGTGCGGGCAATGTCGTTGCTCGATGGTATGATAACTCGGCGACGCGAGAAAAGAGAACGTCCGGCCGCCGCTTCAACACAGTATGCGTTCGACCGGCCGAGAGTCGAAGGGCGAGAATGGGAAACGGGCACAGAAGGTCTTGCACATTTCTGTAGGGGACTTCCCCACACACGGTGGGCACGGCGGCACTGATGCATCGTCGATATCATGACGGATGTCGCGCAATGAGGTGCGCGGTGGCGGCGAAGCCATGGAGGCGTCCCTCGTCAAGGTGGACGTCCGCTGCCGAGACATCGAGCGGATCGAACGCCGAAAACGCACGTCGAAGCTCGCCGACCGCCACCATGCGGTCCAACCGATTCGGTCCGACACGATCGTAGTTACCATTCAAATGCTCTGGACGAAACCACTGACCGAAGACCCAGCCACCCCGCCGGAGGACTGTGCGCACCAGCGCGAATAGAGCCCTTCGCTCCTCTGGCAGGAGTTGCAGAAAGGACACGATCACGATGTCCCACGATCGATCCGGCGTCCAGTCTCGGACATCGAGGACGTCGAACGACACGTCCAGGTCGGCTTTCGTCGCCCGGCGGCGTGCAGTCGCGATCGCCTCCTTTGAGAAGTCCACACCCGTACCGCGAATCTCCCGTTCCTGGGCGAGTGCGAGCAGGGTTCGCCCTTCTCCCGCACCGAGTTCGAGAACCTCTGCACCCGTCGGGATTTGCCCGGCATGCTGCATCACAAATGCGCTCGGCTCCCGCCCGAAGAGAGCATCCTCACGGTCGTATCGGAGATCCCAGAACGGCGGCTGACTACTTTCCCGATCGGCGGTTTTCACCGTGTGTGTGTCTCTTTTTCAGAGGGAAACAAGAATGCGGCCCCGGTATGAACGATTGCCCGGCACCGAGGCCGCATACAGATCACATTACGCCGTCTCCGTCGCCTCTGCGAGCGTTTCAGCCCGGTCAATCAGCGACTCGATCTCATCGAGACCGTGGTGCCAGAAGTCCAGATCCGTGAGGTCTACACCGAGCGGTTCGACCAGGCGGTGCGGCCAATCCGACCCACCGGCACTGAGAAGATCGATATATCGCTCGGCAAAGCCATCGCCAGACTCCTGATAGCGGCTGTAGAGCGCCAGCACCAGCAGTTCGCCGAACGCGTAGGCGTACACATATCCGGGCGTGTGGAGGAAATGCGGAATGTAGCTCCACCAGTGACGGTAGTGATCGCCGAGGGCGACGCTGCCTTCGAACATCGCCTCCTGCGTTTCCATCCAGAGCTCGTTGAAACGAGCCGCCGGAATTTCGCCCTTCTCTCGCCGCTCCGTATGGATCCGATCTTCAAAGCGATTCATGGCGATCTGTCGAAAGACCGTGGCGATGGTATCATCGATCTTGCTGATGAGCATCGCGAGCTGGTTTTTCGGATCGTCTTCCCGACTCATCAGACGCTGAAACACAAGCATTTCGCCAAAAACCGACGCGGTCTCTGCCGTCGTCAGCGGCGTACCGTGGTGAAAAATCGTCTGCTCGCGAGAGAGGAACTGGTGGATTCCGTGTCCTAGTTCGTGCGCGAGGGTCTGGACGTCCCGCGACCGCCCCGTGTAATTCATCAGGACGTACGGGTGAGCGGACGGAACCGTCCCGTGACTGAATGCACCGCTACGCTTCCCCTGCTTCACCGCAGCATCAATCCAGTCTTCTTCGAAGAACCGCGTTGCGGTCTCGCTCATGACCGGATGGAAGTCACCGTAGGCGTCGAGAACGATCCCGCGCGCCTGGTCCCAATCGTACCGCGTATCCGCTTCGCCGATCGGCGCGTACCGATCGTAGTCGTGCAATTCATCCAGTCCGAGGAGACGTTTCTTCAGCTTGTAGAAACGAGCGACCAGGTCATATCTCGACGTCACAGCATGGATCAATGCTTCCACCGTTTCGTCCTCAACCTCATTGGACACGTTTCGGCTCTGCATCCAGTGGTCGTAGCCGCGCAGGCGGTCGTTCGACGCCTTCTCCGCAAGAAGCGTGTTGAAAATGTACGTCAGCGTCCGCTTCTCCTCCGTTAGCCCCTCTGTGAACGAGAGCGCGGCATTTTTCCGGAGATCGCGATCGGGCTCGTAGAGCTTCGAAAGAATCTCCTGCTGCGTAATCGTCTCTCCATTCAACTCGTAGCGCGCCGCTCCCATCGTTTCATCGAAATAGCGGGTCCACGCCCCCTGGCCGGTAACCTGTTTCTCGGACAGAACTTTCTCTTCCGGCTCGGTCAGGACATGCTTCTTATTCTCCTGCTCGACTTCTAGATAATGCCGGTACGGTTCGAGGGCCTCTTCCTCTAGAAGCTCGGCAGCCCGTTCGTCCTCAACATTCGCCCACTCCACCTCGATGAAAAGCAAATTCTGACGAGCGTAGTTATATGCTTCTTTCACCTTCTGAAGCTGTGCTCCGTGCTTCTCGTCCGAGGTGTTTGTCGACCAGGCGAGATAGGCATATGCGTAGGCTCGACCCAGGTCGTCCTGAATTTCCTCGAGTTCGACGAGAGCTTCCGCCAACTCATCTGCTTCGAGCTCTTCTATGCGCCCACGGTACGTCTCGGCGAACTGCTGTGACCGCTGTTGGGCATCGCTCAGGCTCGCCTCAAGGCTGGCGCTGTCATCATGAAGGTCGGTGAGGCTCCAGTTGACGCTCTCGGCGCCGGTCTGCGTTGCTTCCATCTGGCTATCGGTCGAGTGATCAGAGATTCGTATGGGGACGTTGAGGTCGATCCCATAGGGACAAAAGTACGTCTCCACGGCCCCTTTGTTGTCCACATTTTCGACGCGATGCGAATGCTTGTTCGCTCCCATGACGTATCGCTCTCGAATCCTTGTGCAACACCATACGCAGAGTGACCGAACCGAACCGTAAACGCCCTGAATGAGCGGAATTCACACGTGCTTCCGGCGAAAATAGCGTACGCACGAAAGCCGATGCTTATGTTTTCTAGGTCAAGAGATGTTGAGCCGCCCCACGCCGCGCATCGCCCTCTCGGTCCAATCGATTTCTGTTCGTGATGCCCACTCCTTCGCCTCGCACCGCTTCCGTCCACCGAACGACCAACGAGACTGATGTCCAGGTTGAGATCGGGCTCGACGGCACTGGATCGTACTCGAACGACACCGGCGTCGGTTTTCTGGACCACATGCTCGACCTGTTCGCCAAACACGGCGGCTTCGACCTGGAGGTCTCGTGTGACGGGGATCTGCACATCGACGAGCACCACACCGTTGAGGATGTCGGCATCACGCTCGGCATGGCCATCCGGGAGGCCCTTGGCGACAAGAAGCGCATCACCCGCTACGGACACGCCTACGTCCCCATGGACGAAACGCTGTCGCGTGCGGTGATCGACCTCTCCGGACGGTTTTACCTCCACGTCGACGCCGACTTTTCGCGATCGATGGTTGGGGACCTTTCGACCGAAATGGTCTCGCACTTCTGGTACTCCGTTGCAGAGCATGTTCGCTGCAACCTGCACGTGACCGTATTGTACGGAACGAACGACCACCATAAGATCGAAGCGATGTTCAAAAGCGTTGCTCGCGCGCTCCGAACGGCCGTACAGCGAAGCGATGAGAATCCCGAAGTCGCTTCAACAAAGGGGACGATCTGACGCCACCGATGCGACCGGATACCGCTCCCCCCACGGTGCAATTGCACGCAACACCGAACCTCGTTTGACCAAACCAACAGACCTATGCTATCGGACGAGACAGTGGCTGTCATTGGAGCTGGCAACATCGGTCGAGCCGTGATCGGAGGCATGATCCGGAGCCAACGGATTGAATCAGACCAGGTGATCGCCACCCGACGTACCCAGGCGGCACTCGATGCAATGGCCGATGAGTTTCCTGGCCTGCTGACCACCACGAACAACGTCGACGCCGTCCGGAACGCGAGCATTATTTTGCTCACCATCAAGCCGCAGAGTCGGTCGGAGGTAATCACGGAGATCCGCGAACACGTGTCGCGCTCAGCACTCGTGGTCAGCGTCCTCGCTGGCGTGACCACCGAGCGCCTCCAGATGGCGTTCGGATCCGAGCAGCCGGTGGTTCGCGTAATGCCGAACACACCGGCACTCGTCGATGAAGGCGCGACAGCTATCACGGGCGGGGCCTTCACGACCGATGAGCACGTCGATACGGTGCGCCACATGTTCGAGGCTGTCGGCCAGGTGGTGGAGACGCGGGAATCTCTCCTGGATGCCGTCACGGGCCTCTCCGGCAGTGGACCGGCGTATGTGTACATGTTCATCGAAGCGCTGACCGACGCCGGCGTGCAACAGGGGCTTTCCCGCGACATCGCAGCCCGCCTCGCCGCGCAGACGGTGTACGGAGCAGCCAAACTCGTGCTCGAAACCGGCAAGCATCCCGCGATCTTGCGTGATGAGGTGACAACCCCCGGCGGAACGGCCATCGCAGCGGTCTCCGAGCTCGAATCACGTGGCCTCCGAACCACCATCATCAACGCCGTGAACACCGCTACCGAGCGCTCGAAGGCGCTCAACGAGGAATAGAAGTATCTCTGCGGATGTAGAGCTGGAATACCGCGCGGGCACGCTACGCTGGCGGCGAGAACAGTAAAACACTCATTTTTAGAACCTCTCGGATTGCATGGTCACCATCGTTGATTACGGAATTGGAAATCTACGCTCCGTCGAAAAGGCGTTCCATGCCGTGGGTGCCGAGGTTCTACGTACCGATGATCCCGACACGATCGGTCAGGCCGAGCGTCTCGTCCTCCCGGGCGTTGGCGCGTTCGGCGCGTGCATCAACGAAATCCGGTCGCGAGAGGTGGAGGAAGCCATTCACCATGCGATCGACGGCGGCGTGCCGTTCCTCGGCGTTTGCGTCGGGATGCAGTTGTTGTTTCAGGAAGGACTGGAGCACGGCACGCACAGAGGTCTCGGCCTTCTTCCCGGTCAGGTGGTCCACTTCCATAAGGCGGAAAATGGCGCTGCCGCGAACCTAAAGGTGCCGCACATGGGCTGGAATGTGCTCACCCCAACTCGATCCTCCCGGCTTCTCGACGGGCTGGACGAGGGTGGCGAACCGTATGTCTACTTCGTGCACTCGTATCACGCCGTCGCGGACGACGAAGCAGACGTCCTTGCCACGTCCACGTACGGCCACACCTTTCCGGCCGTGGTTCAACGCGACAACGTGTTCGGCGTGCAATTTCACCCGGAGAAGAGTCAGTATCACGGCCTACGCATCCTGGAAAACTTCACGCAGTTGTAGCGAGACCTCTGCGGTTTTTCCTGAAACGCTCGCTTTCGTCAGCAGTGCAACCTGGGCCTATACTCTTACCGCCTGCTCCCCTTCTGCCATGGCTTTGATCATTCCCGCCATCGACCTTCGTGGTGGCCGTTGCGTGCGCCTGCACCAGGGCTCATATGACGACGAGACGGTGTATTTTGACGACCCCGTCGACATGGCGAAGCTCTGGCGGGTTCAGAATGCCCGCACCCTCCATGTTGTGGATCTTGACGCTGCACGCGGAGGAAGTGAGGACCGCGAGGACAATCGCGAGGTGATTCGCCGAATTGCGGACGCCCTCGACATTCCGATCCAGCTTGGCGGCGGTATTCGCTCCATCGAAGACATCGAGCAAGCTCTCGACTGGGGTGTCTACCGCGTCATTCTCGGGACGGCAGCCGTACGCAACCCGGACCTCGTCGAAGAGGCCATCGACCGGTTCTCGTGTCGCCGGGTCGTCGTCGGCATTGACGCAAGAGACGGCGAGGCCCGTGTCCAGGGCTGGACGGAAGGATCCGGCGTCGACGCAGTGGAACTGGCTCTCGACATGGAACGCCGCGGCGTCCGCCGGATCATCTACACCGACATCAGCCGGGATGGAACCATGACGGGCCCGAACGTGCAGGCCTATCGCAATCTTGGAAAGGCACTGTCCAAAGCAAAAATCACGGCGTCTGGTGGCGTTGGCGAGCACAAGGACCTCGTCAAGATCCAGACGCTCAGCCCGTACAACGTCGACTCCGTCATCGTCGGGCGGGCTCTTTACGAAAATCGCTTTCCGTGCCAGCAGTTCTGGTGCTGGAACGATAAGGAGAAGGTTGATCTGGACACCTACTCCACGGCCCGTTTGCGAGACCAGCCCTCGATCGACGCCGATTGCTGACGTTGGTATCGACCCGTTTCGAGCCGTCGCGTGTGGATGCTAGCCTCCGAAAGAGGCTGCAGCCTGCGCTGCCAGGAAACCGGGCCGTCCGCTGTTCCAAAACGCTTCTACCGTCCTTTCCACCGCGGTTGCTTCCGTCTATGCTTGCCAAACGCATCATTCCTTGCCTCGATGTCGACCAGGGTCGGGTCGTCAAGGGCATTAACTTCGTCGATATCCGTGATGCCGGCGACCCAGTCGAACAGGCCCGCACGTACGACGCCGCTGGAGCTGACGAGCTCGTGTTTCTCGACATTACGGCCACACACGAGGGTCGCGACATCATGCATGACGTGGTCCGACGTACGGCCGACCAGATCTTCATCCCGCTAACGGTCGGAGGTGGACTTCGAACCGTCGACGACATGCGCGCGATGCTCCACGCCGGGGCCGACAAGGTCGCGATCAACTCCGCCGCAGTGAAAGATCCTGACGTGATCACGCGCGGCGCTGAGGCCTTCGGTGCTCAATGCATCGTCGTGGCCATCGACGCGAAACGTACGGGGCCGGAAAAATGGGAAGTCTTCGTGCACGGGGGACGCAAAAATACAGGCATGGACGCCATCGAGTGGGCCGTCGAGGCGGAGAAACGTGGCGCCGGTGAGCTTCTCATCACGTCGATGGACCGGGACGGCACGAAGGACGGCTACGATAACGAACTGCTTACACGCATTACCGATCGGGTTCGGATTCCAGTGATTGCGTCCGGCGGGGCGGGCACGCTGGAGCACCTTCGCGACGGTCTGGAAGTCGGCGGCGCCAGCGCCGTCCTCGCGGCAAGCATCTTCCACTTTCGCGAGTACTCGGTTGGCGAGGCGAAGCAGTTCCTCCGCGATGCCGGCATTCCGGTCCGCCCCAGCGTCGATGCGTACGCCCGCCGGTACGTCTCGGCCCCCGATGATGCATCTTGATCTCTGACTTTACGAACGACTTCCTGCTGCCGTGGAATCCTCGTCCCAGAACTCGCTTTACGTCCGCCTCCTCCGAGGAGGAGCCGCAACGTTCCTCCTTCTGGGCATCGGGCTGGTCGTGTGGCTCGTTGATCAATGGATGAAGCATCCGGAGATGCAGGCCAGCCAGTTCGGAAACAACGCTCCCTACTGGCCCGCCGTTATCGTTTTCATTGTGGTCAGCGTAGCCGCCGGTGCCACGCTGCTCTGGCGGGCGGCTTCACGACTCGAGAACGGCGAAAACCTGTTCGAAGAGCGGCACCGCAAGTCACTGAAGGACTTTGAGGACGACGAGGGCGTCGCGGACCGCGAATCCAGTTCGTAGCGCGATTCCTTCATTTTGTCTAGCTCGTGGAGCGCGCTCATCTACGGACGCACCGGCGAAAGAGTGACTCCAGAAAGGTTCTAGCGTGCTCGTACAATCCCGGGGCATTGCTTTCCCGCGGGCCGGCCACATTCAGAACCTGGATCGACTCATTCTTAAGCCATGAGGCCGCGCGTTCGACATCACCCGACGCCGCGGGAAGCGTGACAGTCAACGTCGGGCGGTTGTATTGGTCTGCCTGCTCCACCGTGTATTGCGTTCCTTGATCCTGCTCACCGAGTACGAGAATGAGCGTCCCGTCACTGTCACGCACATTCCACTCGGTGCGCTGCTCGACCGCCTCCTCCGGCGTTTCGCGCAGGGGATAGCGCGGCGGTATGTCGCCATCCTCCGCCCGGCGTCCCTTCGGACACCAGCCGCCGGACGGGATGCCGACCGACATCACCGCGTCAAGGGCAGCCCGGTCAGCACCGGTCTGGCCCCCACTGATGACTTTCTCAAGATGGGTCATTTCCTTCGAGATGTTGTCGCGGTAGTGAAAGCCGTTTGACAGAGCGTTTCAGTGACAATCCGAGCGGCTCGTTCGACACGCCCCGCCCCTTCTTCTCGGTAATCGGGAATCTGCCACCTCTGAGCTACGTTCCCCGATGTGCGTCGCGAGATGCAGCGCACCACAGCCGAACCCTTCTACCCATTCGATTTACATTTCGCTTTATGCGACTCTTTGTTGCCCTGGATCTTCCCGATGTTCTCCGCAAGGCCTGTTCAGAACAGGCAGACGCCCTTCGCTCGCCATTCGAAGAGCGCGAGATCGATGTTCGTTGGACCGATCCGGCAACCTATCACCTGACCCTGCGCTTCATCGGGGACTGCGACCAGGAACAAGCACGTGGCTATCGGGAGGCGCTCAATTCGGTTGACGCACCGGCTGCGGACGTCCGTCCGTTCGGTCTTCGTGTTCTCCCCTCCCGGTTGTCGCCCCGTGTGGTGATGATCGGCGCAGAGCAGACCCCGTCGATTGCCGACGTTTATACGACGGTGTCCGAACAATTAGAGGCCGCCGGACTTGATGAAGCCGACAAAACGTTTCGGCCCCACATCACGATTGGGCGCCTTCAGGACGCTGAGCCGGAAGCCGTCCACCATGCTCTCCGCGCTGCCAATAATGTCGACCTGCCGTCCGTTAGCATCTCCAAGGTCACGCTCTTCCAGAGCCACCTGGAGTCAGACGGCGCACGCCATGAAGTTGTAGATACGTTCGCGCTCAACGGCGCCTAACGTGAAAACAGCCCAATCGTCGGGTGCTGACGTGTTACACGTTCCGTCTGCTCGGCGGCTTCCGTCTGTCCAGGACGCTCCTCTTCTCCCATCTACGGTTTTCTCGATGGTTACCTACTTCCGTTCCCTGTTGTCCGGATTGCTCGTATTGTTCGTCGCGGTCTTGCCCGTCCAAGCGCAAACGGACTCGACACTACTTCAAGAGGTTCAAACCCGATACGAGTCCATTGACGGGATCAAGGCACAGTTCGTGCAGACGATCGAGTCCGAGTTTTCGTCAACTCGTCGTACCGAGGGTACGCTTTACCTCGCTGGCTCCAAATACCGTGTCGAAACGCCTCAGCAAACCTTTGTCACCGACGGCGGGACGACGTGGATTTACTCCCCGAGCCAGAAGCAGGTCGTGGTGAATACGCCGTCGGGCGATGGTTCGGATCTTACCCCAGAAACGTTCTTCACGAACTACGCCGCGCGCTACAGCGTCGAAACCTCACGTGACACATCGGCGAACGGTATCTCGTACAAGGTCCTTGACCTGAAACCTACCGACCCCGCCGCATCGTTTGACGACGTGATTCTGTGGGTTAACCCATCGAATCTCGTGATCGAACGCCTTCGGGTTCGTGATGCGAACAAAAATGTGATTACGATTCGCCTGGACGATATCGAGGTGAATCCGGGGCTCTCGGAAACCACCTTCCAGTTTGATCCTCCCGAAGACGTGGAGGTCGTGGATCTCCGCTCCTCGTAGCCCCTCCCGATCGTCCGTCCGCCTCTTTCTCGCCCAGTCTCTCTCGATCCGTGACGCGTCGTTTTCGTCGCCGCCTGCTTCAGGTTGGCAGTTTTGTTCTTGCCGCCGGTCTCCTCTATCTCGCGTTTCGAGGCATTGACGTCGACACCATCACGCGGGCGTTCCGGCAAGCCAACTACCGGTGGGTACCGGTTCTCGTCGTGCTTGTGATCGTAGCCAACTGGATGCGCGCCTGGCGCTGGCAGGTACTGCTGGAGGCGCTCCCGAGTGAAACCGCCCGTTCCGACACGGAGCGTCCGCCCGAACCGAAATTGTCGGATTCGTTCGCGTCCGTCATGATCGGGTACATGGTCAACTACGCGGCGCCGCGCATGGGTGAATTTGCTCGAACGGCAAATATGTCCACGCAGTCAAGGCTTCGCTTCAGCTCCGTCTTCGGCACCGTCGTGGTCGAACGCGTGTTCGACACCGCGGTGCTTGGATTTGCCATTCTTAGCTCGGGCATTCTCCTCATCGACCGTATGCCCGTCGTGCGCCAGACGTTCGTCGACCCCGTCCTCGCCCGCCTGGAGGCGTTACCGGCCCTTTCACTTGCACTCTGGATTCTCGCCGGCATTGCCGTCGTCGCAGGTATCGCCGGCCTCCTCTGGCGCCTATTCCAAAACGAGCAGTCGGCGTTGCGTCAGATGTGGACCAGTACGCTGCAGCCTGCACTGGTGTCCTTCAAGGACGGCTTCATGACGCTTCGCCGCTCCCCTCGTAGGTGGACGATCGTCTGGACGACAATCGGGATGTGGGGAGGTTATCTACTGATGGCGTACATCCCCTTTCGCATGCTTGGCCTCGCGGGTCCATACGACATCAGCCTGGTCGACGCCTGGATTTTGATGGCCATTGGGTCGCTCGGCCTTCTCGTGCCGTCCCCCGGGGGCATCGGCTCGTACCACTATGTGACGATCCAGGCGCTCGTTCTGCTGTACAGCATGCCCGAGGGCTCATCCGCCTCGTACGCGGTCCTGACGCACGCGGCGCAGCTCGTATTCTACACCATCGCCGGACTGCTCGCTCTCGTGCACCAGGGTGGCAGCTTCACCCGGCTATTTCAACAGAGGCCCTCAGATGTAGACGCATCGGCATCCGAAGAAGAAACGTCACCGATAAACGGCGAACGCGACTGCGTTTCTGGAGCCGGCAATACCTCTCAACTCTCGGCCGCATCCGTTACGAAAGGCGCGGACGAGCGGCTGTGAGCAGGAAGATGCCCGCGGCCACGGACACGTTGAGGCTCTCCGCCGGGCCCCGCATCGGAATCGACGCCAGCTCGTCGCATGCCGCAGCGACATCGGAAGCCAACCCTTCTCCCTCGCTTCCGAGCACAACGGCCATTGCGCGGTCGAAGTCCACATCCCACACGGTCGTCTCGGACGTACCCTCCGCACCGCAGACCCAGTAGCCTCGCTCCTTGAGTTGCTGCAGGACCGTCGGGAGGTTCGCCGCCCGAGCGATCGGAATCCGCGTGGCCGTACCCGCGCTGGCCTTGATCGCAGCAGCGTTGAGCGGGGCCATCGAAGACTGAGGAACGATGACGCCGTCCACGCCCGCGGCAACGGCACTGCGCAAGATCGCGCCGAAGTTTCGTGTGTCGGTGACGCGATCAATCACCAGAAGGAGGGGCTTCCGATCCTGAACGTCCGCCCACGTCGGCGCAACCTCCGTCAGCAAGTCATGAACAGAGGAGTACGTGATGGGGCTCGCGATCGCGACAACGCCCTGGTGCACCGCTCCCTGTGACTCATGGTTGAGACGTGCCTCCGGTACGTACTGCACGGGCACGCCACGCTCCTTCGCCGCGCTCCGAATGGCTCCGATCGCTTCGCCGGACGCGCCCTGCGCCAGCATGACTTTTTCGATTCCCTGATCGGCTCGCTCCAGCGCTTCCCGAACGGGATTGCGCCCAATGATGGTAGAGGTGTCGGCGTCGGCCATGGAGCGTCGGATCAAGTGAATAGCAGGTACAAGGACGAGAGTTGCATTGACGGAGACACGGTCTAGTTTCCCGTCGGGACGGAATTGTAAGTGAAGTGAACACCACGCCTCGCACCAACGTCCGTTATAAATCGATTCATATCAGCATTGGTACCCGGGAAAACCTGGCATATGCGACTCATCGGTTGAACTTAACACCGTTAAGCACTACCATAACGCGTCCAGACCGGTGGGTTCTCATCGACCTTTACCATCGACGCCTGGTCTACTGATCCAATCGCGGTAGCGCTTTCAAGGGCACCGCGTCGACCTTCTCTCGTCTGCGTCCTTCCCAAACTCCCCTGCGGCCATGAGCCGATCCATGAATGGCGTTTCCGGCGCCGGCTCCCGTACTCCCGTACTGATTGACGGATGCCGTATCCCCTTCCAGCGGGCCGGCACAGCATATACCGACCTGATGGCCTACGACATGGGCCGAATGGCACTCAAAGGACTGTTGATGCGGACCGGCGTCGACAAGGATGTCGTCGACCGCATCGTGATGGGCTGCGTCATTCAGGATGTGGAAACGAGCAACGTGGCTCGCGAAGCCGCCCTCGGCGCCGGCTTTCCGAAGCATATTCCCGCGTTCACCGTGACGATGGCCTGTATCTCAAGCAATCAGGCCGTGACCAGCGGCGTCGACCTGATCCGCGGCGGACTCGCCGATACGATCATTGCCGGGGGCACAGAAACCATGTCGGACCCGCCGATCCGCGTCAAGCGAAGCGTCCGGAAGCGGCTGTTCGAAGCCCGCAAGGCGAAAGGACCCGGCGACTACCTCGACCTGGTGAAAGGGCTCGGACCGTCGGACCTCGTCCCAGAGGCGCCGTCTATTGCAGAGTTCTCAACCGGCGAGGTGATGGGAGAGAGTGCCGATAAGCTTGCGGCCATGTTCGGCGTCAGTCGGGAAGATCAGGACGAATACGCTCTCCTCTCCCACCATCGAGCGGCCGCCGCTCAGGAGGACGGTCGACTCGCCAAAGAGCTGGTCCCGGCCACAGTCCCTCCGGATTTCGACGTGGTCGCCCACGACAACGTCGTGCGGCCCAATACGACGCTCGAAAAGCTGGAGAACCTATCGCCGGCGTTCATTAAGCCGTACGGTACCGTTACAGCCGGCAACTCGTCGGCGCTTACGGACGGCGCCTCCGCCGCGCTCATTATGAGCCAGGCGCGGGCTGACGCTGATGGACATGAGCCCATCGCGACTCTTCGCGACTACGCTTTCGTCGCGCAGGATCCGGGCGCCGAATTGCTTCTCGGCCCAGCGTACGCCATCCCAATGGTGCTGGACGAAGCAGGCTTAACGCTCGACGATATCGACGTCATCGAGCTCCACGAAGCATTTGCCGGACAGGTGCTCGCCGTGCTCGAAGCCCTGCGCTCCGACACGTTTGCAGAAGAGAAACTCAACCGGACGTCCGCGGTCGGCGACGTGGATATGGATAAACTCAACACACGGGGCGGCTCCCTCTCGCTCGGCCACCCGTTCGGTGCGACCGGCGTGCGGCTCGTCACCACCGCTGCGAACCGACTCCATGAAGAGGATGGCCGGTGGGCACTCGTCGCCGCGTGCGCCGCAGGTGGACAGGGCCACGCTATGCTGATCGAACGCGTTTAGCCCCCACCTCCTCGCGCCGCTCCCTCCTTGCTTCCACCCCTTATCTCCTATGCAAACGACAACTGCTGCCACTCGGTCGATCGACCTTGAGACCGACCTGCTCACGCTCACGATAGATGACGACGGCATCGCGACCGTAATGATCGACGATCCCGATGCGTCGGTCAACAAGATTTCGGAGGACATGCTCGCAGCCTTCGAAGAAGTCATCGGGATCGCAGAGAAGAACTCGGAGATTCGCGGAGCCGTCTTTATCAGCGGCAAGGACGACACGTTTATAGCGGGCGCGGACATCGACATGCTGTCGGCCTTCGAGATGCCCGCGGACGTTCGTGCGCTCAGCCGCCGAGCCCATCGCCTACTCGCTCGCATGCAGAACCTGCGGATGCCAACCGTCGCAGCGATCAACGGCGCAGCCATGGGTGGTGGACTCGAGATGACCCTCGGCGCCACGTACCGCATCTGCAGCACGCACGACAAGACCAAAATGGCGCTCCCCGAAGTCCAGCTCGGGCTGCTCCCGGGCGGCGGAGGGACGCAATACCTGCCTCGCCTTGTCGGCGTCCAGCAGGCGCTCACGATGATGCTTACGGGGAAAAACATCTATCCTCGCAAGGCGAAGCGCATCGGACTTGTAGATGCGACCATCCATCCTCCGGGACTTCATCGGGCCGCCGTAGAAGCGGCCAAAGCCCTTGCCAACGGCTCGCTGACGGTCGAGCGGGACACCATGTCCTTTGCGGATAAGCTGCTCGAGAGCAACACAGTTAGCCGCCGCGTCATCTACCAGAAGGCCGGCGAAAAAGCACAGAAGCAAGCGCGCGGAAACTACCCGGCCCCACCCAAAATCATCGAGTGCGTCAAGACGGGCATGGAGCAGGGCCTTGAAGAAGGTCTGGACACGGAAGCTCGTAACTTCGGTGAGCTGGTCTTTACTCCGGAATCGCGCGCGCTGGTAAGCCTGTTTTTTGCCAAGCAGAAAGGCGATAAGAACCCGGACGCCGACAAAGCCCGTCCCATCAACACGCTCGGCGTCTTGGGCGCCGGCCTGATGGGGGCCGGCATCGCTGAAGTGAGTGCGGAGAACGGTGCGGATGTCGTCCTGAAAGATCAAAACATCGAGCTGGCCGCGGGCGGGAAGAAGCACATCTACAAGGCGATGAACAAGAAGAGCGATCGCCGAATCATCTCGGAGTTCGAACGCGATCAGATCGTCGAACGCGTCACACCGACCGGCGACTACAACGCATTCCGCCACGCCGACGTCGTTATCGAGGCCGTTCCGGAAGACCTTGACCTTAAACGGTCGATCCTCTCGGACACGGAAGCGGTGATTTCGGACGAGTGCGTGTATGCGACGAATACGTCGTCCATTCCGATTTCTGAAATTGCGGAGGCCGCGGACCGCCCGGAGCGCGTACTCGGCATGCACTACTTCTCCCCGGTGGGCAAGATGCCGTTGCTGGAGATCGTCGTCACAGAGGATACATCGGAGGAGGCGATCGCCACAGCCTTCGACGCCGGCTTGCTACAGGGAAAAACAGTTATTGTCGTGAACGACGGACCCGGTTTTTACACGACGCGCATCCTGGCCATCTATATGAACGAGGCGCTCCTTCTGCTTGAGGAGGGCGGCGACGTTGAGGAGATCGACAAGATCATGAAGGACTTCGGATTCCCGATGGGGCCGTTCGAACTGTTCGACCTCGTGGGAATCGATGTGGCCGCGAAGATCACGGAGGTCATGCGCAAGCATCTCGACGATGACCAGACGAAGATCAGCGATTCAGCCGCGACGCTTGTTGAGGCCGGCCTGAAGGGCCAGAAGACCGAGCAGGGCTTTTACTTCTACGAGCCGCAGCCCGGCAAACCCGAGAAGAAACGGACGAAGTTCAACGATGCCGTGTACCGTCACTTCGGCGGCAAGAATCGCACGTCGATCCCGGCAGATGAGGTTGAGGAGCGCCTCGGTCTGATGATGGTAAACGAAGCGATTCGCTGTCTCGAAGAAGGCATTCTGAAGGATCCCGTCGACGGGGATCTCGGCGCGGTCTTCGGACTCGGCTTCCCGCCGTTCCGCGGTGGCCCATTTCGGTACGTCGACCAGGAGCGGCCGGGCGCCGTGCGGACGCGGCTCGAGCGTCTGGAACGCGACCACGGATCGCGCTTCAAACCGTCGAGTCTACTGGTCCAACACGCCGAGAAGGACACCACCTTCCATAACGACTAGGTTCTCATACGCCCCACACCTCAACACAAAGACGACCCACCGCTCTTCGACGGAGCCCGGTGGGTCGTTTTTGTTCTGAGACGCCTGTGGGTGATGCACGTTTTACGAAACCGTCACGACACCAGCGTATCACCGAAGCGGGTGTAGGGTACGGACACACACCTGTCGCTTCCTCAACCTCATTACAAATCATTTCATGAACACCAATTCGTTTCGAGCGCTTACATCAGCTGCCGACTGGAGTGAAGCCGTTGATGCCTCGGCGTCCCATCCCGTCGTCATCTTCAAGCATAGCTCCATGTGCCCGACCAGTGCGCGGGCCAACGGGGAAATGGAAACTCTCGCGGAGGAAGCCAATGTCCCGGTCTACCGAGTCGTCGTGCAAGAGGCACGCGAGATATCCGACGAGATCGCGAACGATTTAAACTTGAAACACGAAACGCCGCAGGTTATGGTTTTGTCCAACGGCGAGGCGGTCTTCGACACGTCTCACTTTCGCGTGAAGGCCGACGCTGTTCGGGACGCTCTCGAGAACGCTCCCGCGTAATCCCGTCGGCAGCACTCCACTTTCTTTCTTCTCCCTCCCTGACGGTCCATGTCTTTGCTGTTTGCCCGGGTCGGTCACCGATTTCCCCTCCTTCTGCTTGTCGGCCTCTTCGTCCTTGCAGGTACCATCACAGGATGCACGGAAGAGGAACGGAATCCTGCGGATGCGCCGCGTTCGACAGCTGACATTCGCCCCGATACCGTCGGAAAGACGGCTCCGCTCGATGAACCGTTCGAGGTCCCGTCGGGCGTGTCGTTCGAGACGATCGATGGAAAGACCGTTGAGATCGGCGCACGGCAAGGTCGCGTTCAAATCATCAACTTCTGGGCAACGTGGTGTGCTCCCTGTCTCGAGGAAATTCCGGATCTAAATGACCTGCAGAAGGAGCTTGGACCGCACGGCCTGGAGATCATCGGCATCGCAAACAACCAGGGCCTCGAGGAAGTCGAGCCATTCGTCGAGAAGCACAGTATTCAGTACCCGATCGTAGCCGATTCGACCGGCGCGGCCGACGCAGATCTCGGTCCGGTATACGTCCTGCCAACCTCTCTCGTCGTCACGCCAGATGGCATCGTCCGGTACAAGATCCCCGGCATCTTCCCGACCGACGCGCTAAAGGACGACTTGCGCAAGATGCTTGGTGTATCAGCAGACGACAATAAAGTCGCCTCTTGATCGCCACAGCACAGCACGTTCATGTAACCCTTTTCCGGGGTGCGTACGTCCTATGATTGAAGCCGGTCAGGAAACCGGTCGACCATCATCTCTTCATGGGACCCTATCTGTAATGAACACTCTTCGGTACATCGTCGCCTGTCTGCTCATTCTTGGGATTAGCGGCTACGCCCTTCCCTCGGCCTCCGCACAGCAAGTGACCGAAACGCGAGAGGTCGATCCGTTCACCGAGCTGCACATAAAGATTCCTGGCGATGTCGAGTTGTCGCAGGGATCGGAGCAAAGCGTAGAAATCGTTGCTCGGTCTCAGGAGGTCATGGATGCTCTCGACGTTCGGGTACGCAGCAATCGCCTTGTCATCGATGGTGATTTCGATGACTCTGGGCTGCTCGACCGCCTGTTCGGAGGAGGCATGGATTCGGACGATCTCATCTTCCGCATCACCATGACGGACATCAGCGCCCTGCAGATCGATGGAACGGGCGATATCATCGGTCGAACGCCGATCTCGACCGACGACCTCGAAATCACGGTTAACGGGACCGGTGACGTGGAGCTAAACGTCAGCGCGACCACGATTGAAACCCGCGTATCGGGAACAGGAGATGTCGAACTGAGCGGTGAGGCGGACGAACATGATGTCTCGATCAGTGGAACGGGCGATGTGGAGGCGCAAGACTTGAAGACGAAGCGCACGTCCGCGAGCATCAGCGGCACGGGCGACTGTGTGGTGCATGCGACGGAACGACTCGACGCTCGTGTGAGCGGTCTGGGAGACGTGCAGTATATCGGTTCGCCCGCCGAAATTGAGACGTCGACGAGTGGCCTCGGCTCCGTTGAACCGTACAACGATTAACCGAACGCGAGCGGACATTGGCTCATACTGTAACGTGCCGTCACCTGTATGGATGACGGCACGTTGTTTATGAGATCGTGCGAGTTCGTCATCTCCGTCGCACGTGCGCTCCCCTACTCCTCGCGATGCATGACAGGGCTGATGTCCGTCTCACCGTCGACACCGATCGTCTTGTCACTCGCCTGGGTGGCGACTCGTCTGTTGCGCTACGGGACCGACGCAAACAGAAAAAGCATCCTCCCGGTAGGAGAATGCTTATCTGATTGCAGTACTACACGTTCAGAAGCGGGTACCTCTGTCCATGAAGCAACTTATTCGTCGTCTTCTTCGTCTCGCTCTCGGGCCATCAAGTAGTCCTCGATGCTTCCGACAACGATCCGGGTTTCCTCGTCCACTTCAACATCTTTGACGTCTCCCGCCCGGATAAGCTTCTTGATTTTCTTTCGATCGATCTGCTTGAGAATGCGGCGCGCTTCGGTACGGCTCACCACATCTTCCCGGTACTCCGCTGCAAATGATTCGACGAAATCCATCGTCTGCGGCGAGATCTCGATCATCCGGACCTCCTCATTATCGTCTGAGAGGGCCCAGTGAAGCTCCGCATCGATCAGATGTCGATCGACCCAGCGAACGATCGTCTGCTTTGAGAGTTTGAGCCGGTCAGAGAGTTCATCCAAGGGCATGGTCTTGATCTCTCCGGACGTCATCGAACGTTCAGCCACTGTCAAAGTCCTCGTGAGTAGGTAGTCGGTGATAGCTATAGGCTAACCGTAAATAGATCCTTTTGTTCCTACACGGTTCCCTCTGAGGAGACCTCAGACTCCCTAATTTCAGTGGATGGCTCGAGGATGTTAACGACTCTTTTTTCTGGCTGAGATCGTTACGCATCGCCATACCGCTCCCCTCTCACGTCCGCGATTCCCCCCTCCCGCTCTCCGTGTTTCGTCATGGCTGCTAAAACGGACGCCGCACTTACGGTATCAGACTGGAAGGATCGCATTCGCCCCCACCTGAATGCGTCTATGCAGGATGTTAGTGATGCAATCACGAACGCTGCCCCCATCCAGTCCTGGCTACACAAGGCATCGTTCGAGGCAGCAGAAGGACTCGCTCAAATGCATGCCATGCAGGCGGAAGCGATGGGGCACATGCGGATGCTAAACGACCTTGAGGATTCGTTTCCCGCGCTTTGCGAAGCGGTCGATGAGCTCACGCACGGATTCGGATCATTAGATATTCACTGGCGTCCCCTGACTCCGAATTTCAGTCGTATCCGGATCACGTTCGATCGCGACTACTCGGTCGGATCATTTCTTACGCTCGAAGAACCGCGCCCGCAAGCTGCGCAATCACTTTTGGAGACGCTCCGCTCGACTCTTCCAAAAGGCGATCCGTTCCCAAACCGCCCTCACAAGGTGACTGGCCTCGTCGTTTATGAGGAGGTCCCCCTCGGCGTCCGATTGCATGACCGACTTGCGGACGAGGGGCGCACCGTGACTGTGACCCTGTTCCCCGACGGCGCGAAAGCCGTCGAGGATCTGCCGTTCATGGTCGCTCCCCGGGCCATCGCGGACTACTTCACGGCAGAAACAAGTTCATCGTGACGCGCCAACGATTATCGCTCCCACCTCGGCGGATCGAAATCACACTGATCGTTCAGTCTACTTTTTCCACATCTCCAATGCCGATGACGGACCACGTGCCGCCGTCTGGGATTTCGTCCGACTCTTCCACCGCTGCAAGTGAGATGGTTGCGCCCGGTTCGACGAACTCGCTCACGATTCGAACGAACACTTCCGGGCTGTCCATCCGAAGAGAATTGGAGATCGACTCCAGCCGGCCGTCACGGATGCGGAGATAGCCGATCTCGAACGGCATCGGACCGCGCGTCTTGGTGCTAAGCTCCCGGTAAACTTCGCTCGCTCGCCGCAACGCCTGCACCAGCTCGACGGTCAGCCACATCTGCCCACTGGGCCCGGCCGACACTCGATTATGGTGTCGTCGCGCAAACATCTTCTGGATCAGCGCTTCGAGGCGTTCACGACTCTCCTCGCGTACGGCGGCGTCGGAAAACGTGCAGGTATATTCAGCCATCAACAAAATCTGCTGCTCAATTATCGGGCATTCGCGAACGCCAGGTCGATGGCTGAGGTTCAGCGTGACCGATTGCCCCAGATCAGATAGCCGATGCATACGCGGCTCGCCCCGTCCACCTCGTCGCGCATCCACGCACATTCCGCGTTCTCCGAACGTGACGTGGCGGTGAACCTTTACATTGCCACTCCCTCTCCCGGATCACGCTGTCAGCACCAGGGTTCGGAGCGGTGGTGAACATCCTCTTTCAGCTGTCGAACAGTCCGTGGATTCCCTTACCCAGATTACGCTCGGTGCAGCGGTCGGCGAAGCAACGCTGGGCCGTCGTGTAGGAAACAAAGCCCCGCTCTGGGGAGCGTTTTTCGGAACGCTTCCGGATCTCGACGTGGTCATCAATCCATTCGTATCGGAGATCACGTCCCTCGCTTTCCACCGCGGCCTGTCTCATTCATTTCTCGTCGTCGTTGTAGCCGCGCCCCTTCTTGCGTGGATGGTGTCGCGTATTCACGCATCTGATGGAGCGGACTGGCGAGCCTGGACGCCGCTGGTGTTGCTCACGCTTGTGACGCACATCATCCTGGACACTCTGACGTCGTATGGCACCCAGGTTTTCGCTCCACTGTCGGACACCCGGGCCGCGATTCCGTCTATCTTCATTATCGACCCGGTATATACGATCCCACTCGCGCTGGGTCTACTGATTGCTCTCAAGTGGCGCCCCACCGCGACGGCGCGCCGCCGATCCAACTATATCGGCCTGGCCGTAAGCACCGTCTACCTGTGCCTCACGCTCGGGATAAAATCGCATGTCGAATCGGTGTTTGCGTCCTCGCTGGAAGCGCAGGGAAAACCACACACGGAAGTGTTCACACAACCCACTCCGTTCAACACCATATTGTGGAACGGGATGGTCCAAGATGAAGGCGGGACGTGGACGGGACAGTATTCCCTATTCGACTCGAGTGGCCAGATCGAATTCGAGTACGTCCCAAAAAATGACCACCTTCTTCAGGGCCACATGTCTGATCCCGCGATCGATGTGTTGCGATGGTTCTCGAAGGGCTATTACACGGTCTCGCAGGAAAATGGGACCACTCGACTCCACGATCTTCGCTTCGGTCGTACCGACCTCGGACTACGTTCGGAGGGGCGATATCTGTTCACATTTGTCCTAAAACAGGGACCTGACGGGGCCTTCGTAAACTTTGCGCATACGCGTCCGCCCTTCCGTCCGGACGACCAGTTACTCAGACGGTTTGTAAACCGAATCGCTGGAGAAGAAAGATCATCCTCTCAGGCAGTCTTGCAGATTGATTAAGGTATAGTTCAGGTTCGTAATCATCCTCTCATAGATTCGCCCGACGGCGCGCTAACACCTACGTTAAATTTGAGCCTGATTTACCGTTTGCCCTCTCTCTTACCTCTACATGGTCATGGATTTCCAGCAGTACGTAAATGCCGAAACGCTCACACTCATTGGAAGCTATCTGCTCTCCGGCGTAGGCTTCTTGGTGGTGCTGTTTATCGGCCGGTACATCGCTGCGAAACTTCGGTCTACAATACGTACCAAGCTTGATCGTCCCACGGTCGACCAGACCCTGGTCAAGTTTGGCTCGAACCTCACATACTACGCCATCTTCATCCTGACGGCGTTCGCCGCACTGGAGATGGTCGGTGTCGAAACCGCTAGCTTCATCGCTGTTCTCGCGGCGGCCGGTTTCGCAGTGGGTCTCGCGCTCCAAGGCACGCTGGCGAACTTCGCTGCCGGCGTCATGCTCCTTCTCTTCCGCCCATTCAATGTGGGTGACTACGTTGAGATTGGAGGGGAAAAAGGATTTGTGCGTGACCTGCAGCTCTTTTACACCAAACTCGACACGCGTGATAATCAACTGTTGGTCGTGCCCAACAGCGATATTTTTGGCAACACGATCCGAAATATATTCAACTACGACCACATTCGGGTCGATTGCGCCGTCGGTACGGATTATCCAGCAGACATTGACTCGACGCGCGAGGTACTCCTCCAGGCTGCACAAAAAATCGATGATCGTTTGGAAGAACACGGCGAGCAAGCGGCGCTCCTGAGCCTCGGAGACTCGGCGATCATCTGGGAAGTGCGGATCTGGGCACGACCCGACGACTATTTCCGACTGAAGCAGGAACTCACGCGCGTCGTCAAATATGAGCTCGACAATGCTGACATCGGCATTCCGTACCCACAAATGGATGTCCATGTGGACTCTCTAGAGGAGCAGGCTGCATGACCAGTCGCAGTCCCTCCCCTGGGAAATCCGTGGAAAGCCGCTTGTTCGTTTCACCTGCGTAACGCTCGCCCCGAATCCAGGGGAACGCTTCTCTGTAGCGCTTCTTTTCCTTCATGCACGCTCCTTTTCTCAAACTCAGCTTGATCCCGTATGCCAACACGTAAAGCAGATGCGAAGTGGGAGGGCGACCTCCAGAACGGTAAGGGACATATGTCCGTCGAGAGCGGCGCCTTCTCGAGTGCGTTCTCGTTTCATTCCCGGTTCGAGGATGGCGAAGCCACCAACCCGGAAGAACTAATCGGAGCGGCTCTTGCCGGCTGCTTCTCGATGGCCTTGAGCAACATTCTCGCTGAGGCAGGACATACGCCCGACCGCGTGGAGACCACGGCGGATGTCACGCTTGAGATTCTTGACGACGGAGGTCCGACGATCACCACGATCCACCTCACCACCGTAGGCTCCGTACCCGGCCTTGACGCAGACGCTTTCCAAGAGTTCGCCGCAAAAGCAAAGGCGGGCTGCCCGGCTTCAAAAGCTCTCGCAGGGCCGAATGTTACGCTGGATGCGACGCTGAAATAAACGACGCCTCAACGTAATGCTGTAACGAGAGCATGCAGAAACGCCTCCACGGCCCGACGGGCTGAGGAGGCGTTTTCGTTTTCGAACGCTCCATGCGGTTTACCTTATTGGCCAATCAGAACCTGTTTGGCAGACAGCCTTCGGCCATCCAAAGGTACGGACCTTCCAATGGTCGGTCCTCGAGACGCTTGTGCAACCAGGCCTTGTTCTTTTCGCGCACCGTGTCTACGGCACACATGCCATAGGATCACGATCAGACCTGCGAATAGAGGTAAACGACTGAGCTTGCTTGTGGAGACCCGTCCGAGGAACAGGTTGTCAGTCGATAATCCGGAGGACGATCTTACCCGCGTTCTCGTTGTTCTCCATGCGCTCGTGGGCAAGGGTGACGTCGCTCCAATCCATCACGGAGTCAATGACTGGCTTCAGCTCGCCGTCGATGAATTTGGGCAACGCGTAGGCTGCAAATTCTTCGGTCAGCCGCGTTTTATATGCGTGCGATCGCGACCGCAGGGTCGACGCTTTCAGGTGAACGCGCTTGGCCATCAGGTCTCGGAGGCTCATCTCTTCCACCGTTGCTCCTCCCAGCGTGGCCAGCTGGACGACGATGCCGTCCATCGCGAGCGCCTCGATGTTTTTGTGAAAGTAGGGCGCTCCGATAAAGTCGATGATGAGATCAACCCCGCCTCCATCGGTCCAGTCCTCCACCGCTTCGACGAAATTCTCCGACCGGTAGTCCACGACACGGTCCGCTCCGTGCGTCCGGCACACGTCGTGTTTCGGTGCGGAGGCGGTTGCGATCGCGCTTGCTCCTGCAGAGCGGATCAACTGGAGCGCAGCCGTTCCGACCCCGCTCGCCCCGGCATGCACCAGAACCCGGCTGGTAGAGTCGAGATCGCCCAACCAGTGAAGCGCCTGATACGCTGTCAGGAACACCTCAGGAATAGCGGCCGCGTCGGTCATGGAGAGACCCGGCGGAATGGCCATCAGAAGGTCTTTGTGGACGACGACCTCTTCCGCGTATCCACCGCCGCCGAGCAGCGCAAAGACGCGGTCTCCCTGCTTCCAATCGACCACGCCGCTTGCGACGTCATCAACCACGCCGGCCATTTCGAGCCCTAGGATCTCGCTCTCACCTTCCGGCGGCGGATAGTATCCGCGCCGCTGAAACGTATCGGCCCGGTTCAGCGCGGTCGCATGCACGTTGACGCGGACCTCATCTACTCCGAGCTCCGGCGAGGGCACCTCACCGATCGTCATGTTCGACGGTTCGCCCGGCTCTGTCACGATAACGGCTTGCATAGGGTCGCTTTGTCTTTGGAAAAGAGTTAACGCTAGATAATCGCCCCCCCTGACTTGCCCGTCGCTCCCGGTCTTATTCTACGGCCATGCTTGTTCTGACCGTGATCTCGTTGTGAAGCGTGCGATGCACAGGGCATTTGTTTGCAATTTCTATCAGTCGTTCGCGCTGCTCATCCGTGAGATCTCCTGTCATGTGTATCTCGCGACGGATCCGGTCAACCTTACCACTGTCGCTTTCGCAATCCTCGCAGTCCTCGGCATGGATTCGGTCGTGCTGCAGGCGGACGGTGGTCGTCTCAAGGGGCCAGTCCTTTCGGTCCGCGTACATGCGGAGCGTGATGCCGGTACAGGCGCCGAGTGCTGACAACAGCAAATCGTAGGGCGTCGGCCCCAGATCCCGGCCGCCAACCGACTCCGGCTCGTCGGCCGTCCAGGTATGGCGTCCGGCTCGGAGGGTGGTTTCGTAGGGAACGGTTCCTGTGACGGTCTCGGTGCCTTCCACAGTATCGTCGGTGGCGCGACCATCTTCGTGGACATCGGGCAGTGGGTCGACCGTCACGTCAAGGTACTTTGTCGCCCAAGCGGCCACAACCGTTCCGACGTACCGAGAGTCCGACTCATCCGTCAGAAGGTGATCGGCATCATCAAGCGATACGAAGCTCTTCGGATGCTTTGCGTCCTCGAAAATCCGAGCCGCGTTATCGATCCCGACAACATTATCGAGCGGAGCATGAAAAATCATCAGCGCGCGATCAAGCGAGCGGATCCGACGGGACATTTCTGCTTCCGTCAGGTCGTCAAGAAATTGCTTCTTGACCGTGAACGTTCGACCGGCGATCGTCACATGAGCAATGCCCGACTCTCGAATTTCCTCCAGAGAGTCTTCGAGGAGATGCGTCAGGTGCTCCGGATCGTGCGGTGCACCGATCGTCGCGACCGCTCGCACCGAATCCAGGTCCCCTGCAGCGCGAAGTACTGCGGCGCCACCGAGCGAATGCCCGATCAGGATCGACGGGGCCTGTCGCCGCTCTTCAAGAGCATTCGCGGCTGCAATCAAATCGTCGACGTTGGAGGAAAAGTTGGTGTCCGCGAAGTCCCCTTCACTCTCTCCGAGCCCGGTAAAGTCGAATCGCAACACCCCGAACCCCTGCTTCGTCAGCGACCGACTGATGTGCCCGACGGCCGACAGGTTCTTTGAACACGTAAAACAATGAGCGAACAGGACATAGGCCAGTGGCGACTCATCCTCCGGGAGATCGAGACGGGCAGCGAGACTGTCGCCCTGGGCATTTGCAAACGTCAACTTCTCTGATGGCATCGTCTTCGTGCTCTGCTAATGAGGAAAATAAACAGGAGAAGGCCGCAATGAGTGTTGAGTCGTGCGAAGAGTGTTACGCACGGTTGCAGGCTTCAATCTAAACCGGAATGCTTAGGATGACTCCTGCGTCTCCGACCGGCTCCGGGAGACACGATCGAAGGTAAATCGGCGCGTGCGGGACGGGGTACCGCGATTAAACGTGCGTTCGACGAACGTTACGGTCCCATCTTTTGCAATCAGGAGCACGGTGGAGGCACGTGTGCCGTACGACTCGCTTTCGATAAAAATCGGAGACAGTATCGACTCTACCTCGGGCCCGACACCCGTTTCGGGTAGATCATCATCCGGAAACCGGCGACGTTCGTCAAGCAATTGCAGTAGGTCGTTCGGATCAAGCCGGCCAGATACGCTGGAAGGGTCCGTGATCTGTCGTATTTGTGCTCGTGCCCGATCCGTCTTGGGCCACGATGTGTTCAGCACCGCATTGCTAATCCCATGGACGCCGGGAGCGATCTGCTCCGGACCGTCGCGATAGTTCGAGAGGTACGCACACGTGCCGCCCTCCCCCACCAGAAGATTGAATCCGTTGTAGCCATCGGCGTCCGGTGCAAGGTCACGAACGTATTCAAATGGCTCGTAAAGACCCGTCAGAAAATCGGAGACCAGGTGGCCTCGGCTTGGAGCGTTCGCTTTCACGTTCGACGGGTCGCGGACGTTCGTAATCACACCCCAGCGTCCCGTTCGAGTCACACCCATCCACGTTCCGCCGGCTCGAAGGTCCCGACCGCCCAGCACGTGCGGATGATCCTCCCAGAAGTTTGCAGGCGCTGTCGGTCGATCGTAGTGCTCATCTCGATTTCCAGCAAACACGAGATCGTAGACCGGATGGTCGTTGAGCCGAAATGCGAGTAGGCACATAAGCGGAGCACGGAAAGTCGCAGAGGGTACACTAAGCGTTCAGATGGCCCGGTATTGCCGAAGAACCGGTGTTATCGTTTTTCTACGGCGAGAAGTCGTGGCGGATTATTCTCGCGATTCGTAAAGCGATACGAGAGAACCCGGTATTCGTGCTGCGGAAGTGCGCGAGCCCAACCATGAACCGCATCGGCCTCTTCTGGTCCACCGTCATGCCCTGTATACAGGACGATGGTGATGACCCCGCCCAGCTGCAGAAGGTCCAGCGCGGCGTCGAGCGCAGGGAGCGTTGTCTCTGGGGTCGTAATCAGGTCATGATCTCCGCGGGGCAGATACCCCAGATTAAACATGACCGCACCGACTTGTCCGATGTCCTCCTTCTCGATGTGCTCCAGAAGGGCCGCATGGTCGCCGTGGATGAGACGTACATCCACGTCTGGAACGCGTGTATCGATCTTGTGACGCGTCGCTTTGACCGCCTGCTCCTGTACATCGATGGAATAGACCCGCCCATCCTCCCCCACAGTCGAGGCTAGATGAACCGTATCGTGCCCATTTCCGGCTGTTGCGTCCACAGCAACCGAGCCCGGGCGCAGAGCGCGCCGGGTGAGTTCGTGTGCAAAGGGAAGAACATTCAGAATAGCCATGACCGGCGTAGCAGGGCAGCAAACAGTGTGAGAGGAACGAACGATTCGTGAAAGCCGAAGCGTTCATTTCTCGCTCGAAACGGAAATTCAGGGCGCGGGTTCGAGCCTCGATCCCAATTGCTAGGTGAGGCAGAAGTAATTTTATGATTGACACGCCGTCTTCGGTATCCGTTCCGCTCAAACGCGGTCGCGATTATGCGATCCGTTACACGTCGCTACGCGACCTCCCTGGTATCTTGCACGACGTCGGACTGCGGACCGGAAAGTGTGTTGTCGTGACGGATGAAAACGTTGGGGCGCAATATCGGTCGCCGGTACGGACGGCCCTCTCGTCTGCCGGATGGATTCCGCACGTTATCACAGTGCCGCCGGGTGAGAAAAGCAAATCAGCCGATCAATTGCAGGTCCTGTACGACGATATCCTCGAGTGGGGAATCGACCGAGATACGCCTGTTATCGCGCTCGGAGGGGGTGTCGTCGGCGACCTCGCAGGCTATGCAGCGGCAACTCTCCTGCGCGGCGTCCCGGTCGTGCAGTGTCCAACCTCGCTGATTGCGCACGTGGATAGCGCCCTTGGCGGGAAGACCGGCATCAACCACGCCACCGGCAAAAATTTAATTGGCGCCTTTCACCAGCCCAACGTCGTCGTAGCGGACTTGGACACGCTCGGTACGCTGCCGCAACGCGAATGGACGAGCGGAATGGCGGAAGTGATCAAACACGCTGTCATCGCCGACGCCGACCTGTTTTCGTTCATTGAGGAGCATCTTGTGGACGTGATGACGGGGCGTCGACGCGACCTCATTCACAAGATGATTCCTCGAGCGGCAAAGGTCAAAGCTGAAATTGTCGCCGAAGATGAAAAGGAATCAGGGCGACGTGCAATCTTGAACTTCGGTCACACCTTCGCACATGCCATCGAGTCGGTGGCCGGTTACGGCACGTTCACACACGGTGAAGCCGTTGCAATCGGCATGCGAGCTGCCCTCTTCCTCTCTGCTCAACGCAATACGCAGGCAATTCCCCGCGAGAACATCGATTACGTCCTGCGGGCCATCCCGCAACAGCACGACCCTTCCGAACTCGATTGGCAGGATGTTCGCCGCGCCATGCAGTCCGATAAGAAGAACAAAGGCGATGTCGTTCGATTCGTTCTTTTGGACCGTCTCGGGCAAGCATATGTGACCGGTGACATCTCGGATGCAGCCTTACGACAGGCGTGGGACTTTGCAACCCGTCCATAACCACTGCCTGCAGTGCCTGTCGGGATCGCGGCGAGTGATCGTCGGAATCAGACCGGTCCATCATCCGACCGTATCGCGATACGCTTGACCGATGCGGGACAGAACTCCGGCCTCCACGCCACCGTCCAACAACTGCAGCATTTACATCCTTCTGATTTCCACCCGACGTTCGTCACGAAACGTCGGACCATCCCCCTGCTGACTGCAGCTCTACGCGTTGTCTTCCTCCAGCACCATATCTAAGTACTTCTCGCGGACCCTGCAGGGAATTCTATACCTATGCCTGCTGGCTGCAATCGTCTTTTTCGCGCTGACGCGAACGGACGTGGGTCGCGACAGACTGCGCGATCAAATCGAGGTCCAGTTCAATCGGCAATTCGCCGGATCGCTGGAGATTGAGCGACTCCGAGGCAACCTTGTCAATGACCTCTATGCCTCCGACGTACGGGTCCTCGATCCGACTGGGAACGACGTTATTTCCATCGATTCGGTCACCGTCCGTCCCCGTTGGTTGCAGCTCCTGACCCGTGAACTCTCGATTCGCTCGATCACGCTCCACAGACCGTCAATCACCGCCCACCGAGACGCGTCTGGGCGCTGGTCGCTTCAGAAAGCACTGCACAGGGTCCGCCCGTCGACCGCAGAGACCCGGATCGGCATAACGGCGGCTGACATTCGCATCGAAAACGGCCGGTTCACGACGACACGGGACGGCTCCCCTCCCGATGCCGTTCGATCCGACTGGCTTTTCGACTACACTCGTGCTGGAATCGAAGATTTCAATGCACAGGGAACGGTCGACTGGTCCGGCCGCGAAAAGCTGATTGAAGTGTACGATGTCACGTTCGATGTCCCCGACGCGGACCTCTCTTTTTCCGCCGTCCAGGGGCAAATCGTCCGAGAGAACGACACGTGGACCGTCCGGCAGACACGCGTCTCGACCGGCGCCACGGACCTCAGGATGAGCGGGTCGATCACCATGACGGAGCACGGCGAACCCAATGTCGATGTCACGCTGGCAGAGAGCCGTATCGACTTCAACGAGGTTTCCCGGGTCGTACCCCGAGTCCCACTTCGAGATCTGGTGACGGTTAATGGCCGAATCATCGGTCCGCCGTCTGGCTTCCTGCTTGATACCTTCCAGATCCGACACGGATCGTCCCGTCTGTCGATACAGGGTACGGCGCTTGGTCTTCCGGATTCTCTCGATTACGACATCCGTGTGCAGGATGCACGACTGCGTCGTTCGGATGTCGAAACCGTTCTCAACCAACCGCTACCCGATCGGGTGGCGGCCCTGAACAATGTCGAGATGTCGTTTTTCTCCCGCGGCGTGATCGACCTTACGGGCGACCCCAGCGCCCCATTCGACGTGAGCGCGTCCCTTACCGCCTCGACAGACATCGGTGATGCGCAGGGCGACCTCGCCGTACAGAGAAAGCGAAATGCCGCGATCCAGTACTCCGCAGAACTAGATGTTGACCGTCTCGATCTCGCCCCACTTACAAAACGAGACGCCCTCGGTGGTCGCATCAATGGACGACTCACAGGCACGGGCCGCGGGGCGACGGTCGACAGCCTCGATACCGATGTCACCCTCGAGTTATCGGAGTCACGCATAGGAGATCAACAGCTTGACAGCGCGCGCGTGAATGTCATCGTGACCGGCCGGGCGGGTCGCGGAACCGTCATGATCGAACAGGCAGGTGGAGGCCGGTTGGATCTCGACGCGCGCTTTGATGCCACCGGCGAACGATCCGAATACGGCTTAACGATTGCGACCACGGCCTTCGACCTCGAACCGCTCCCTGGCTCGCTCCCATCGTCCTCCCTCTTCGCTCAGGTGCAGAGCGAGGGACATTTCCAGGGGTATGCAGATGCATCGGGGTCGCTAACCCTTGACGTCGATTCATCGCAGATTGCCCCCCACGACAGCCTTCGTCTCCTGCGCCCGCACCGTCTGACGGTGGATCTAACGCGCCCTGACGCGGACAATCAGCAGCGGCTGCAGGTGGACGGCTCGGTGCTAAACCTTACGGCTAGAGGGACTCTGAACGCCCGTGTTCTTCCGGCGCTCGCGCGACACTGGGGAAGCCAGCTTGCAACGGGAGCTCGTGAGGCGGCTGACAAACCGATGCCCCAAACTCTCGCTGTAACCGGTTCAGACCTGCCTCCATCTGCACGACCGAAGACTGCTTCGACGCCGGCGGACGGGCTTCTGTCCTCATCGGAGGACGTTCCTCTCCCCTCGCGTCGAGCGCGACGCGACTCCGTTCGCGAACTGATGGCAGAAGCCGGAATCGATGGCCAGGCGGAACTCGGCGTAACCGCGACCATCCGCGATGCCTCCATTCTGCAGCTCTGGCTCCCGGCGCTCCCTCCCCTCTCCGATGGACTGAGCTCTTCGATGCACGCGCAAGCCGACGCGGACACGATTAACGTTCAGGGGACGCTGCAGGCAGACAGATACACCTTCAACCAGACCCGCATCGATTCCCTCAGCGCTGGCCTCACCCTAAATGCATCAATGGATCGCCCGCTCGTCGAATCCACGGCGACGCGACTCGAAGTGGTTGCCCACTCGGCGGCTGTAGGAAGCCTGTCCGTGGCCACTCCCCGCCTTTCGTTTCAGTACAAAGAAAGAGAGGGCGATTTCCGGGTGACGACAGATCGAAAAGGCCGTGCAGGACCGTTCGTTCTTGCTACCGGTATCCGGATTCTTCCGTCCCGCAACGTGATCAACGTTCGGGATCTTTCGGCTGCCATCGGCGACATTTCATGGAGCCATCCGGGCACGTCCACGATCGACGTGTATTCCGACGGCGTCATTGTTGAGCCCCTCGTCGTAGAGAGTCTTCGTCCACAGGAAGGTGGCCTGCAAAAGATCAGCGTTTCCGGCCGGCTCACGCCGCGGGATCAGGACCGTCTTGTGGCTCGGGCCGAAAACGTGCTCCTCTACCCGGTGTCGGATCTACTCAAACTGAAGCGGCCTGTGGCCGGACGGCTCGACGGGGAA
This sequence comes from Longibacter salinarum, assembly GCF_002554795.1. NCBI lineage: Bacteria > Pseudomonadati > Rhodothermota > Rhodothermia > Rhodothermales > Salisaetaceae > Longibacter > Longibacter salinarum. Next base: position 723,216 of record NZ_PDEQ01000001.1, read on the forward strand.
ATCGAGATGAGCGGGAAGTGGACCGAGCCCGTCGTCCGCACGAACCTGAACATCGGACGGTTCTCCGTGGACCGACGTCTGCTCGGCGCCATCGGGCTGAGCGCAACATACGACACGAGGTCGCCTGACGTCGCCATGCAGCTCACCGTGCGGCCGGACACCGCCACCTCCGGACCAACGCTCGTGCCCGGAGGGATTCGAACCGTCGAAGATAACACGCTGTCGCTAAACGGCCGTGTTCGCCTTCCCATCAGCGGTGCCGACACGCTTGCCGGCGACCCGCTCGATCTTAAACTGTCCGTCCAACGGGCCGACCTGTTCTTCTTCGAGTACATTTTTCAGGACACGATCACGAAAGTGAGCGGCTACACGGCGGGCCAGGCGCACATCGGCGGCTCGTTCACCGACCCACTCTTCGACGCCGACATGCGGGTCGCGGATGGTGATTTCACCCTTCCACGATTCAACCTCGATTATGACATCGCTGGGGATGTCATGGTCGACGAGGCCGGCATTCACCTCGCGGGCGTCCGGGTCGAGGATTCAGACGACGGCGTTGCCGATATTGACGGAAGCATTCTTTTCAACGAATACAGGTTTTTCTCCTTCGACCTCGCGGCACAGCTCCGCGAAATGATGGTGATCGACGTGGAGGACTCAGACGATCTGCCGTTCTACGGTACAATCCGCGCCTCCGGCCCGGCCTCGCTGACCGGCCCGCTGTCTGATGCCACGCTCCGCTCACCCGGTGCCCGGACGACACCGGACAGCGAGCTCTTCATTCCGGTCCTCGAGGAAGATGTCTCCGAGGAATCGGGGTATATCATCTTCGCCGACAGCACCGGTCAACTGCCCGACCTCAGAGACCTTACGCGTCGCGACAACCTTCTTTCTGACCGACCCGTAGGCGAACCGTCGTTCCTCGACGGGCTCGAGCTAGATCTCAATATCCTCGCGCCAGAAGGCTCCACCGTCCACCTCGTCTTCGATCCGCTTGTCGGCGACGTCGTGACTGCGATTGGGTCCGGTCGCGTCCAGCTCCAGCGACAGGAAGGAGAGTTTTTCGTGTACGGCACCTACGAGGTCGAGGGCGGAGACTACCTGTTCACTGCAGGTGAGGTGTTCGTCCGACGATTCAGCATCGACGGTGGAACGCTAACGTGGGACGGCGACCCCGTAAATGCGTCTATGAATCTCTCCGCAGCCTACCGAACCCGTGCGTCGCCTGCAGGCCTTCCGAATGAAGAGCAGTATGCCGGTCGCATCCCGGTCATTGTCGAGCTGGACATTACCGGACGCGTCGAAACGCCCCGCGTGGATCTGAGCCTTTCTGTGGCCCGTGACCAGCGGTCGGGCCTTGTTGGCGACCAGACGCTCGACGCCATCCTGAACCAGGACGACCTCGCAACCGAGTACGCGACGAGCGTGCTGCTGACGAATACGTTCCTCCTCACGACGTCGACGCTCACCACAGGAGGTGCGTCTTCGGAGCAGCAAAGCCGCATCGCCGAAGCCGGTAACCAACTTGCGTTCAACAGCGTGTCCCAGCTTGTTGCCAGCCAGCTGAATCGGTACCTGTCCGAGGCGCTTCCGAACGTGGACGTCAACCTCGGTGTGTCCGGCGAAGACCCCGAGGACCTAGACATCATTTACGGTGTCGCGCTCCGCCTTCTCAACGAACGATTGATCATCCGGGGCGAAGGCGTGTACACCGGAAATGAACCCGACCAGCCCGAAGCCAGTGGACCGCAGGGAGAGTTTGTCGTGGAGGTCCGTCTCAGCCGCACCGTTTCGGTCGAGGTCTTCTATCGCCGGGCAGGAGACGACGTCACCCGCCAGACGCTCACGAATACGACCGGCGCCGGACTCTCGTACCAGACCGAGTTTCCCACGTGGAAGCATCTCTTCTACCAGCTATTCGGATGGCTTCTTCCAGGCGACGGGCCCCAACCGGACACGGATGATGCTCCGTCTCCCGACGACCAGGATCCATCCGAAGCCGTTGCCGGGCGTGAGGACGAGTAACGCCGGGGATTGCCCTCCCACGCCCCTTTCGGGCTGTATTTAGTGCGCTTCGTGTCAAGTCTTCACAGGCCTGGGCCTATCATGTGCTCAAATCGGCGAACGACATTGCACGACGTTACGTTTGAGGATTGATCTTTCTAGCGCGGCAACGCACGTCGGGTTACGGTCCCCTACTGGCCGTTCCGGACAGGCGCCGTCGCATCTCTTTTAGTTGATGACTTACCATACGTGAACGCACGTCCAGAAACGGCTTCCGCGGACAAGAAGAAGCTCCGCAAACAAACACTCGACTTTCTCCGCAACCACTCCGATAAGTGGTATCGCGCAAATGAGATCTCGAGTGCCCTTCATATCAAAGACCACGATCGGTACCTCACGTTCTGCGACGTGATCGCCGATCTGGCATCGCAGAAGCTGGTCCGCCGAAAGAAGCGAAAGTACCAGCACAAACCCGTCGGCAACCGCCGCGTTGGAATCCTCCACGTCACGCCCCATGGCTACGGGTTTGTCGAGGACACGGAAGAAGACGAGGAGTACTTTATCCGTGAGTATAACATGGGCGAGGCGCTCGACAGCGACCTCGTTCGTGTCGGAATTGCTGCCAAGTCGGGCGGAAAGGACAAGAAACGCGAGTGCGAAGTCCTGGAAGTTATTGAACGTCGCCGGACCAAGGTCGTCGGAACGTTCAAACACATGGGCCACTTCGCGTTCGTCGACCCGGACGATCAGCGAATTCCACAGGACGTGTTCGTCCCCCAGGAAGCCTTTAATGGCGCAGAGGACGGACAGAAAGTCGTCGTGTCCATCGACCGCTTCGAAGACCGGAAAGCCTCTCCCGAGGGCCGCATCCTGCGCGTCATCGGCGACGCAGCGGACCCGAATGTGCGCGTCCTTTCGCTCGCCATGAGCATGGACGTCAAGGCCGACTTTCCGGAGGAGGTTGAAGCGGCCGCGGAAGCGATCGACGAAGAGATTCCCGCATCCGAAGTTGAACGCCGTGTTGACCTGCGTGATGAGTTTATCTTCACGATCGACCCGGACGATGCGAAGGATTTCGATGATGCGATCCACATCAACGAGCTCGACAACGGACACTTCGAAGTTGGTGTCCATATCGCCGACGTAAGCCACTACGTCGAGCCCAACTCTCCGCTCGACGACGAAGCACTGGAGCGCGCCACGAGCACCTACCTCGTGGACCGTACGATCCCGATGCTGCCGGAGAAACTGTCGAACAAGGTATGCTCGCTCCGACCGAAGGAGGACAAGTGCGCCTTCTCCGTCATGCTGGAGATCAACCGGCACGGAGACGTGGTCGACTATGACATCCACGAGTCCGTCATTCACTCGAAGAAGCGCCTCACGTACGATCAGGCACAGACGTACATCGATGGCGGGCACCCGCGGCACGACATTGCGCCGAAGATCGTTCAAGCCAACCGGCTCGCCAAGACGCTGACGAAGAAGCGCATGCGCGAGGGCGCAATCGACTTTGGTAGCGATGAGGTGAAAGTCATCCTCGACGAGAAGGGCAACCCGGAAAACATCGTGCGCAAGCAGCGCATGGAAGCCAACCGTCTGATTGAGGAGTTCATGCTTCTCGCGAACAAAACGGTGGCGCGTCACATCGGTGGCAAAGATGCCAACAAGCGTGTCGCAGACGGCGCATACAAGAACCGAAGCGAGCCTCTTCCCTTCGTGTACCGCATCCACGACAATCCGGACGGCGAGCGGATTCGCCAGTTGGCGGAATACGTGAAGGTATTCGGATACGACCTGCCAATCACCGACGGCAACGTGACGTCGCAGGACCTCGGCGATTTGATCGACGAAGTGCGCGGATCGGCAGAGGAAACCGTCATCACCCGGGCCGCTCTTCGGGCGATGTCCAAGGCCGAGTACAACGTGAAGAACATCGGCCACTTCGGGCTCGGGTTCGACTTCTACTCGCACTTCACGAGTCCCATTCGTCGGTATCCAGACCTCGTCGTCCACCGTCTCCTGAAGCGATACGCAACCTCCGGCAAGCCGCCGCAGAAGAGTACGCTACAGGAAATCTGCGAGCATTGCTCCGAACAGGAGCGGAACGCGGAGCAGGCGGAGCGCGAATCTGTGAAGCTGAAACAGGTGGAATACACGCAGCAGCACGTCGGTGACAGCTTCAAGGGCGTCGTAAGCGGCGTCACAAAGTTCGGCGTGTTTGTCGAGCTCACTGATCTCCTTGTCGAGGGTCTCGTCCACGTTCGCGAGATGGACGACGACTACTACATGTACGATGAAACCACGTACACGATGGAGGGCGAACACACCGGCAAATCGTATCGACCGGGCGACGAGTGCACCGTACAGGTGACGAACGTGGACGTTGAGAAACGTCAGATCGATCTGCTCTTCGCCAACGACGAAGACTAACCAGATCCCCGGTCCGGTTTTAACCGTTCCTCTTCCCCCGATTGCCGTGATGGCAATCGGGGGATTTTATTTGGCTCGTCCAGCCAGCTTGGGCACGCCACCGCAAGCATGGAAAATAGCGATGCCCGTCTCCGAGCACCGCCTTTCCGTGATGATACAGTTCCCGTCGTGAATCAATCCGCGAACGAGGCAGGCTGCCCCAATTCAGCGTTCGGTGTCTCCTCCTCGTCCTATGCGACAAGCGTACACACCTCTCCCTCCTCTTCCGCTCGCGTCGGCTAACCGGCTAGCTACGAACGAGTAGGACGCTGCATGGGGCAAAGAGCGCGACCTGATGGCTAACCGTACCGACCTGCTCCCGGGACTCGTCCGGGTCCACAACGTGGGAGCGCATGACGATCAGGTCTGCCGGAAGCTCCCGCGCGGTCGCGACGATCTCCTGGCCCTGTCCACTTTCTCCGTATTTGACTTCCGCAGTAACGTCGAATCCGGCTTCCGTGAGTTTCTCCGCCCAATCCGTGATCTTCTTTTCGGCGTTCTCCCGCAGCTCCTCGTAGAATTCCGGGTCATCATCCAGCGTGATGTCGTCGAGCATCTCGATCACATGGAGCAGCGTGACCTCCGTTTCGCCCGCCCGGGCCAGGCTTTTCGCTTTCTCAAGAACAAGATCGTTGGTTGCGGACAGGTCGACGGGAATCAGGACGGCGTCGTACATAAACGAAAAGGGTTGGCTGATCCGAAACGGCGGCGAGGAATATCGTGTCGATATGCTAATGACACTTGGGGCGGATACGCAAGCCTTTTCTTCTTTTCCACTAAGCGCTATTGGCCCAACCTGGCCTGGCGTGTTTCCTGGAGCACTCACGCCCCCTCTCGGATGCGAGCGGCGGAGGCTTCAAGTGAATCCCGAGAGATGAACGCGCCGGTCGATGGATCCACCTGACCGAAGCTCAGCACCCCTGTCGGGCAACTCTGCACACAGGCCGAGCACCGCACGCACTCCGGATCGTCCATTGGCTCCCCCTTCTGCGCAAAAGCCATGACGTCGATGCCCTGATGGCACACGCTCGTGCACACGTTGCAGGAGATGCATTTCTCCTTATCAGCGAGGATCCGGAACCGGCTGAACCGCGCGTAAATGTGCATCAGCGCGGCGAGCGGACACAGGAAACGGCACCAGAAGCGACCGGAGAGCCAGAAGTAGACGCCGTAGCCAATCATGCCGGCGAGGACGACGTCCACGACCCAGGCGTAGTTGAGCTGCAAGCCGAACAGGCTTCCGAACATGACCTGGTTGAATGCCTGCTCCATCCAACCTCCAGGAAACACCCACCCGCCGATTCGGAGAAACAGGAGCACAAAGGCGAGCACCATGATGACCTGGCCCGCGAGGTTAAATTTATTCCACCCCTCTCCATGGGGCATCTTGTCCCGGTGCTGATCCCCAAGCGTTTCGGCAAGCGCGCCACATGAGCAGATCCAGCCACAGTACGCGCCCTTGCCCCAGAAGTAAATCATTCCGGGGATCAGGACGAACGTTTGAACGAAGCAGATGCCGATCCACCACCACAGCGGCTCCGCGGTAAAGACGTTGTAGACAAGAAGCGGCCAGGCGAGAATAAAGCCGTAGGCCCGCCAGTACTCCCGCCCATGGACGGCCCATTCGCTTGTTGGAAACAGTGCGTCGAGAAATCCAGCCGGAAGAAGTCCGTTCGCACCGAAATAGGGCAGGACAATCTCTGGCAAAATGAACAGGGGAAGGACCTGAACCGCCATCAGTGTGAGCGTCTGCACGCGGATGTACGGCGTCTGCCTTCGCCGTATTCGCCGAAATCCGAAGATGACGACGATAGCAGAATACGCCAACGTGTAATAGAACGAGGGTTTCGTGGCCGACGTGGTGATGATTGACCACAGGCCGGTGGCATTCGGGTCACCAGAGAGACTGAAGGGGAAAAGGTTCACGCTCTTTGCCCACTCCTGAACGATGCCTCCATCCTTCCAGCTGTATACGGCGCACATGAAGAGGAAGAATGCGGCAAACGCTCCCACGCGGCGCCAAAGTACATTGGACAGCCAGTCTACGCTCGAGACGGCGTCTTTGAGCGTGTTTGGCAGATCGCCGAAGTCGTTGCGAAGGCGAATGCCGGATCGGCGGAAGAAGTCGAGTGGGGCCTCGCGTCCGATCATCGCGTAGACTGCCTCCGTGTCAATCGTTTCCTGCTCATCGGTCCCGGAGAGGACGACCTGCTCATCACCAATCGCTTCAACATCCGTCGCCATTTTCAGGCGCAATGATCCCTCTCCTCCGTGGTACGTGGCAAGCGCGTACGCGCGATCGATGTTATCCGGCTTCGGCCGCACAAACTCTTCGCGCCGATACGAGAGCGTGACCTGTGCTCCCGCTTCTGTCAGCGCGATCGCCGCTTCCAGTGCCGAGTCCCCGCCGCCGATGACGAGCACGTTGCGGCCCTTCCATTTCGTAGGGTCGTGGAGGCGGTGATGCACGAAATCGCGGTCCTCCCCCGGAACGCCAAGGCTTCGGAAGTTGCCGCTCCGTCCAATCGCAACGATGACGCGTTCCGCAAAGACCTTCTCTCCGCTCTCGCTCTCCACCACAAGCAATTCGCCGCGCCGAGCGATGCGGTCCGCATCGAAGGTCCGAACGGGGAGATCCTGAGTCTGGGCCTCCAGCTCTTCGACGAGCGCTTCTTTCACGTCCGCAGAAACCGTCAGGTCTCCCTCCGGCGTCATGCTCTGAGGGTACGTGTAGATCGGCTTCCCTTTCTGGAAATCCTTGATCGTCGCGAAGCGCCGATTGGCTTCTAGAACGATCGTGTCGATGCCGAGAGACTGTGCTTCCCGTGCGGCGGCCATCCCTGCGGCCCCCGCACCAAGAACAGCGATCGGAACCGGATCGTCCTCCGTTCCCTCGGGTGGATCGGATGGCGCGCCGTCCCCTCGCCCGGCAAGGTTCAAATCATTCGCTGCATGCCGAACGGCTTTTACACCGCTGTCAATCGAGAACTTCAGCAGCGGGATGCCAGCAAGATCACCGACGACGTATACGCCCTCGACATTCGTTCGATAGTCATCGTCCACGCGGGGAAGTTTTTCAACCTCTCCAGCGGGCCACTGTAGATGAAGCCAGTCCGCGTAGCGTTGGAGCGCGTGCAGCATGTGAGAGCAGATGCTAAAACAGAGGGGGAGACCGACGAGAAATGAGTCCTCGACACGTATCGTTCGTTACGCACGGAAGAGAAATGCGCTCCCCTGATGGTGTACGTCGTCTGTAAACATTCACTAGCGCCCGTACGTGCCGGCTCGGACCGGACGGTCACCGGCAAAAACCTGTGCGACATCGTTTCCGTTACCGTCTGCAACTTACGAGGTCGTTCCCTACCTTGCACCGTTCCCGGACGGATGGCGATGCCCATCCGATGCATTTCCGCTGCTTTCTAGCTCATCTTACTCGCGCATGATCTACGGCCTGACCGGAAACCCGACGAAGTCGCAAATATGGCCTCCGATGCACCGTCTCATCGAATGGCTATCGGAAAAAGAGATGCCATTCTGTCTCCATCAGCCGATCGCCGATGGACTTCGCGAACGGGATCTCATTGACGGCACAATCTGCGATGAGCTCGATGCGGAACGCCTTGCCAAAGAAAGCGACATCGTGCTTTCGTTTGGCGGTGATGGGACGCTTCTCCGCACGACGCATGAAACCGGTCCAAACGCAACCCCCGTGCTGGGCGTCAACATCGGACGCCTCGGATTTCTGGCTGACATCGAGGTCGAAGATCTGTTTGAAGCAATCTATGCGATTGAAGCCGGCGACTATTCGATTGAGGAGCGGATGGTTCTTGAGGCGACCACTCCGGAGAGCGACATTTTGGATGTCGCCTGGGCACTCAATGAATTCGTGCTGGACCGCAGCGGCGAAGCCGGTCTCATCGAAATTGACGTTCGTGTCGACGGAGAGGAGTTAAATACATACTGGGCCGATGGCCTCATCATGTCGACGCCGACGGGATCGACGGCATACTCGCTCTCCACCGGAGGCCCGATCCTTACGCCGGGCGTAGATGGTATTATTCTGACTCCAATTGCGCCTCACACATTGACCGTCCGCCCCATCGTCCTGCCGGGATCGGTCGAAATCAACGCGCGCGTTCTCGGAAACGACCAGCCGTACGTGTTTGCTGCAGACGGCCGAAGCACGGTCCTCGACACGCACGACCTTCAGTTTACGGTGCAGAGAGCCGAACACACGGTGAACCTCGTCAAGCTCGGCGGCCAACACTTCTTCAAAACCCTCCGGAAGAAGCTAATGTGGGGCGTCAGTCGCTCCACGAAAGAGGAACGATAAGTCGACCGAAACCCGACTAAACATTCCCCACCTTCGTTACCAAACACGATCCCTCGCGCTCCCCTGTACGGTCCCACCATCTCTTTGCAGAATCCCTGTGAACAAGCCGATCTGCTTCGATTCGAGCGAACCTTTCTTGAGAGAGAAGGTTGAGGGAGATCCGGCGCCGGAAACTGCTGCGAAGTGCCTTCCCGTGCCTGCGATGGTCAGGTAGCTCAGTTGGTAGAGCAACGGCCTGAAAAGCCGTGTGTCGGCGGTTCGAATCCGCCCCTGACCACTCCAAAACGTCTCCCGGCCCGCTCCGGAGGGGCGTTTTCTGTTTTCCTCTCGGCACGCGGCCGTCGTAGCATCCTTTGGAGATCGCACCGCCATCAAGTGGTTCGTCTTCGACGAGATTCTGAACTCGCAGTGAATCAAAAGCGGCGGGATTGACACGGGCGTGAGCGGAGCCTACCTTCGCATTGTATCGGCGGTAGCGACCGCCCGGTGCCTCACATTCGGTCAGGTAGCTCAGTTGGTAGAGCAACGGCCTGAAAAGCCGTGTGTCGGCGGTTCGAATCCGCCCCTGACCACACCTTTCTATTTTGCACGAAGCACCTCACGCTCGACGGCGTGAGGTGCTTTTTCTTTGCCCCAATTCTTTTTTCGGGCAACCGATCAGCACGCTCTCCTATGGGCCCCATCCCGCAGTTTCGTCCTCGTTCGAGGTGTCTGGCACGGGGCACTCGTCTCCGACAAGGTAGACGTTCTCCGCCTTGTGATTGCGATTTTCCCGCACACGCAGATCCTGTCCGTTCGGTCGCACCGATCCAGAGTCTTTTCGTATCATAATTAGACGTGCACGTGATGGACACCAGGCCCTCCAGGGTGAATGTGCATTCGTCCGGTACGATAGAGATTTTGAACTACAGACATCGACCAGATTGCCCGATGAAGATCTTTGAGGAGGCACCGATCGACATTCCTCACGTGCAGGTTACAACCCTTGACGAGGACGACACCGGGAATGAATTACTGGATCGACTGCAGCGTCTTCAGAAGCAAAAGGAGGATGCAGAAGGACGTGCTCAGGCCGCGAGCCGTCCACTCCCTTCCCTACTCGCAGACGCCGACGATCTTGTCGCCCGGGTGATGGCCGGTCTGCTCCCCCAGGACGCCGCGGAAACCGCCGAGGAAGAACTTCAAAAGGCACAGGCGAACGTCAATGCGGCCAACCGGGAAGCCCGGCAATCTCGAAAAGCGATCACGATGGTCGAAGCTCGGCTGGAAGAGCGCGCCCAGACATTGTACGAAGCCAATGCCAGCCATGTCCGAGAGGTCCATCGAACACTCGTCGCGGCGACATACGAAGCCGAGGTCCGGGCCGCAACCCTCCTACGGATCTTGCGCGAATTTGAAATGCGATACGCTCGATACACCGAGAATCACGCTCCAGAGCCTCACCCGCAGTACCTCCGGGAAGCCGAGCGAAGCCAGCCTCCACGAACACTGATGGGGCCCGCAAAGTCGCCCAATGGCCATCTTTACGCTACATCCGACGCGACGACCTGGATGCAACGTGCCGCGGCGCTGCTCGAAATGGATGGTCCGCCGGTCGTCGATGTCGACTCTCTGGACTTCGAGTCCCCTTCTGCGACATACGTGCCGGAACCGGAGCACTCTCTTGAGCGGGAACTTGATTCCGCATCACCTGATGCACCTTTCCCCCACCATTCGCCTCATCCCCCGACGAAGATGGCCGAAGACGAGACGCCCGAAGACGTAGAGGCCGAATCTGACTCCGATAAGGCAAAAAAGGATGTCGAAACGAAAGAAGCGGTTGCCTCGGGAGCGAAGCCCCAGAAGAAGGGGGCAAAGCCGGAGTAGAAGCACGGACGAAGAGGCGGAAACCGATGCATGGACAGATGCACGGACGCTTTCTGCCGCGCCGCACGTATCGAACACGTCGGCCTGCCCCTCAAGTCATTTACGACCGGTCCGATCGCATGATAATGCGGTGAACGAGGCCGTACATTACCGCTTCCTCGGCGGTGAGCGACGTATGCGAGGCCAGGTCCTCCCGGACGCGCGCTCCGGACTGCCCCGTCGCTTCTGTAAGCAGACGCACCACACGCCGCTCCAAATCTGCTTTTCTGTCCGCCACGTCCTCCACCGACTCGCCGGCGGCCGCGGAGATTTCAGGCGGCTCGAAGCGAAAACGTACGTTTTCCAACGCGATGCGGTGTTGCTCGTCCGTGCCGGTCAGCAAAAGAAGACCGGCGCCCTGGACACCACCACCCGCAATTACAGTTACCGGTGCATCCATATCGCGCATCACGTCGACCAGACTGCACGCCGCCTCCGCATCGCCTCCCGGGGCATTTGTCAGCATCAACCGGACGGGGTCGTTCCCTTCTCGATCCAGCAACATCAGGTGCTGCGAGAGCTGGGATGCGACATCCGCATCAATCGGACGACTCAGAACAAGCGTGCGATCGCTTCGGGAGACACCGGGGAGTTCGGAACGGATAAACTCGGGAAGGCTCATCAGGCAAAACGATGGTGGCTGCGGACAGGAGAATGACGTGCCGTCTCAAGAGACGACTGCATCCGTTTGCACCTGTATCGGCTCATCGTGATCCCTTTTGCCCGTGTCGAGATGATAAAACGCGGCGCCCAAGAGCACAGAGGCACACGCCCGCAGCCTCCGCGCGTTTAGTCCTCGAGCGTCGAGAGGTCACCCGGGTCATCACCGACCTCTTCAGCCTTCAGCAGTCGTCGAACGATCTTGCCAGATCGCGTCTTCGGAAGTTTCTCCCGAAACTCGATCTCACTCGGTGTTGCGATCGGCCCAAGCTCCGTTCGGACATGCTGCACGAGGCTCTTCGTGGTCGCCTCGGTGGCCTCGTATCCATCCATCAGCACGACGAAAGCCTTGATCGCCTCTCCCTTCACCTCATGTGGAATTCCGATGACCGCCGACTCCGCGACGGCATCATGGACGATCAAAGCACTCTCGACATCTGCCGTGCCAATTCGGTGGCCGGCAACGTTCAGGACATCGTCGCTTCGACCAAGAATGCTGATGTACCCGTCTTCGTCCATGCTCGCGACGTCACCGGCGGAGTACACGTCGCCAGGCACCTCATCAAAATACTGTTTGTAGCGAGCGTCGTTGTCCCAGATCGTTCGCATCATGTGCGGAAACGGTCGATTAAGGACAAGCAGACCGCCTTTCCCTCTCGGAACGTGCATTCCGTCCGCGTCCACGACGGACGCCTCGACCCCGGGAAGGGGCACCCCCGCGGCCCCGGGCTTCGCCGACATCGTAATCGGCGTTCCGATCGTGGGCCCGCCAAGCTCCGTTTGCCACCAGTTGTCGACGACGTATCCGTTTTCCTCCAGGATATTCGTAAACGCCCATCGCCAGGCTTCCGGATTGAGCGGTTCGCCGGCCACGGCGATCAGGCGAAGCGAACTCAGGTCATGGGACTGCGGATACTCCTCGCCGTGCTTCATGAACATGCGGATGGCCGTGGGAGCAGTAAACATGACGTTGACTTCATGCTCAGCCGAGACCTTCCAGATCGAGCCTGGATCAGGATGATCTGGCGCACCTTCCCGGAAGACCGTCGTCACGCCCTCCACAAGAGGAGCGTAGACGATGTATGAGTGCCCGACGATCCAGCCGATGTCCGACGTCGCCCAGTAGACGTCATCATCCTTCACATCGAAAAAGCTCCGGAGATGGTAACTCGTTCCCACCATGTAGCCGCCGTGTACGTGAACGACGCCCTTGGGCTTACCGGTAGATCCAGAGGTGTAAAGCACAAAAAGCGGGTGCTCCGCGTCTACGGGCACCGGATCGCAATCCGGTTCATGGTCCCGAATCAGGTCATGAAACTGGATCTCCCCCTTCGATTGCGGCTGCGTCTCACGACGGAACCAGATCACGTGATCGACGGGCTCCTCCTCCAGTGCACCATACACGTTCCCCGTCAAGTCCACGGGTTTCCCGCGACGCATGGAAACGTCGCCTGCGATCACCGCCTTCGCGTCAATATCTTCGATTCGGTTGGCGAGGGCGCCGACGCCCATGCCCGCGTACACAACCGAGTGGATCGCCCCGATGCGGGCGCATGCGAGCATCGCGATGATACCCTCAATCGTCAACGGCATGTAAATGATCACCGTATCGCCGACGCCAATTCCGAGTGACTGGAGGCCACTGGCAAAGCGCGAGACGAGGTTGCGCAGCTCGGCGTACGTGTAGCGGGTACTCGAATTGTCCTCGTTCACCGCGACAATAGCCGTCTTGTCCGCTCGCGGACCATCGGCATGGCGATCCAGAGCGTTGGCGGTAATATTGGTCTTCGCACCAACAAACCAGCGGTGATGCGGAAATTGAGCATCGAACACCGAACTCCACGGTGTCGTCCACTCGAATCTCTGGGCCCAGTCCGACCAGAAGCCCGCCGGGTCATCGATGCTCCGCTGATATTCAGCATCGAAGTCGGTTACGTTCGCCTGATCCACCAGATCATCAAGGGGCGGATAGACGACATCCTGTTCAAGCACGCGATCAATCGCCATGGCAACACCGGCGTCAGAGTGAAGATACTGTTCAGGGGTTCAACATAGACATGACACCCTTTGCATGCTACTCTCGCTGTGTGGGGAGATCCCCGATTTTTATGTGTGTCATCAGCACATCAACCTTCCGCCACAGGAATACACGAAATCTGGTCGATGGAAGCACGAATGCTTTGGATCCAGAGTTATACAGAAGCTTGTAAAGACCAGCGCAATCTGGACCCGTTTTTGTTGTAGACCGGTACGCTGCCGCACCTGGTTTTCCCCGACCAGTAATACCCAGGTATTGTGCGCATGAAATTGAGCATGGTGGTTACCCGTGTTGCGGCCCGCCCCACTCCCACGCCCTTCATTTCGACCGTTTCCCACGCGAATGTCCTTTCGATCGGCGACAGGTTTACTCCTCCTCGCACTCCTCTCCTCCCTTGCTCTTACGGCCTGTCAGACGACAGAGACACAACGAATCATTGACGTCGGTCCCGATGATACGCGCTCGACCATCACGGGCACCATTGTCGACAGCCTGACCGGTGAACCGCTCGACAGCGTGACGGTGTCGTATCGCGGTGCCGGCCAAACCCTGAAGACGAACATAAGGGGGGAATTTGTTCTACCCGACGTGCCTCCCGGCGTCTACGTATTCGACCTATCCAAATACGGATACCACGACCGGCGCAACGTCGCTGCTGTTGTGAATCCGGATGATCGTACGGTCGAGATTACGACCACCATGCTCAGCCAGTCACTGGACATGCAGTGCAATGATGTCAATGCCGACTACCACTCCGACGTAAACAACTTCCTCGAGGACGACTCGACCGGGGTGCGTCTCCGGACGCTCGATTTTGTTGCAGAGGATGGTGGAGTCTACGTTCAACCGGTTGTCTCGAATAATGTGAATGCCCCGATCTTCATGCCCGAGAATCTCGGAGCATACGGGCATTATGAACTGTCGCTCGTCCGTGAAAACGGCGACCCCGTTTCGTTCAGCTATCCCGGTGCTCCGCCGCAGGGGGATGGAATGGGAGACAAGCGGGTCTACGAGCGCGGAGATGTACGCGTGATTGTTCCACGAGAATCGCAGCGCCTCGACCCGACCGAAGTCCAGATCGACGAGTCGGTCGCGAATGGCACCCCCATCTACGCGAAGATGCGGTACAACTTCTCGCTCGACCAGACCCTCCGCCCGACGCCAACCTCCACCTTCCCCGCGGTTAACCTTGATTCACTGCGCGCGCCGTACTTCGATACGCTTCGTGTCAGTGATCGTCTCATTGTACCGGACAGCCTGATTATCGGAGTCGACACGACGCTTGTTCGCGTGCTCGGCACAGACACTACAATCACACGCGACGACCAAGTTCTCTACTCATCGGACGAGAACGACACGCTCGACGTGAATACGGCGCTCTCGCTACTTCGGCTTCGCCCCCCGGAGGAGCCGCTCGGTCCGGTGACGCTCCCTCCGATCGACACAACGCGCCCTCCGCTCTACATTGTCGATCGATTTGAGGATAGAAAGCTCGACACCCTGATTGCCGACCCGGCGCGCCTGGATGGGTTCCTGGAGGCCTCCTGGACCGAAGATTCCACAGAAACTCGAGCGCTGCGCACGCGACGCCGTCCCCTATGGCGCCATGAGCCACCGACCGCGTCCAATCCAACGGCGCTCGACTCACTGCTCGCACAGGTCTTCGTGCCCGACTCGGTTCGTATCGACTCGCTACTCTCCGACTCGACGCTCCTCTCGGGCTTGCTTCCGCCGCCCGATACGACGCAGAATGTCTCGTCCATCGACACCATGGCGACGGACAGTATCGCGGCTGATAGTACACGCCTCGATACGTCACACGTCATGCCTACAGCATCCGATTCGGTCGATGCCGACTCGATGCTCGTCGATACGACAGGGACCGACATTACCGTAGCTGATTCGATCCGAACGGAGCCCGCTACGGATTCGACGCAGACACCTCCCATGGCCGGTGCTGATTCCGTCGCGGTTGACACCGTGCATGTGGATTCCGCTGCGGTGGACACGACGGTATCGGACTCGACCGCCATCACGGCTGCCCCTCCAGAGCCACGGATTACAATCGACTCTCTGCGGAAGACCGTCGATGTGGACTCACTCCGCGATGCGCGCCGGACGGAAATCCTCCGGTCGGCTCTCGAGCGAGATACGTCACGCACGATGCCGCTGGAAATGATCCGGTCGGCGGTGCTCGTTGACTCCCTGGAGCGATCCATTCGCGGCGACTCGCTCCGGTCGGGCCTCCCTCCGACCGAGGAGCTCGTCGGCCTCGCGGCAACACTGGACTCGCTGTCAACGCTCCCGCCCATTCCAGAAGGCGACGTTGCGCTCTCGGTACCTCAGGCGTGGACCCGCGACTCGACGCGCGTGCTACTGCTGTCACCGATGTTCTTGCGCCAGCCGATGACGCCGTTGCTCGATACGATGATGGTTGACGACGTCACTTCCCTGACGCCACAGCGTCTTCTGTTGCGTCCGAAGCGTCTCAGTCAGGTAATCGTGCAGCAGATCATCCTTGCACCGATCAGCGTGTACCGAGACGACTACCTCGATACCTGGGCAGAGGTGCAACGCGTGAATCTCCGCGATCCATACTGCGACATTCTCCGGATTCCGCTCGAGACCGAGTGGCGGTCGACGACCGTTCAGTAGGTTTCTGCGTCGCAGTTAACAACACCAAGCCGCCACGGTGCCTCGTGCCGTGGCGGCTTTTGTATGGGAGGAGCCAGCGGTACGTAACCCGAGTCGAGTACGACCCCATCCTCCCTCGTCGTGCTTCCACTTGATGGCCACTCACTACCTGTGATACGGAATCCGACTTATACGGTCGGTCCTCGGGGCGTCTGCGCAACCCCGCTTCGTTCGGTTCGCGCACAGTGTCTATAGTTCACGTGTCATCGGATCAGCATCAGGCCTGGGAATAGATAGGAACGACCAAGCGTACGTTTTTGAAACCCATCCGCCAAACAGTTCCTCAACGGGATACGCTTAATCGTTCTTCTGCTGGGAGCGCGTCCGCCAAGTCGAAGACGTTGGAGACGGCGACATTTTCAGGTCGAAACGATATCAGAGCAAGGATCCGATGCGCTCTGAATCTTCCGGATTTCTCTCCTATATTTGTACATGAATGCCGCAAGGCGCTGACACCCCGTCTTATTCCCATCGCGGACGACCATGTCTTCTAGAGAGACGGAACCCATCGAGATCATCGAAATCGCCGATTTTCTGTCGTCAACGCCTCCCTTTACGGAGCTCAATGACGACGGAATCCGGACGGCTGCCCGATCCATCGATATTACGTACGCACCGTCGGGGAGCGTCGTCCTCGACATTGGCGATGCACCCGAAGCCCTTTTCTTGATCCGGTCCGGAGCCGTCGAGCTCCACAATGACGCCGACGTGCTTGTCGCTCGGCTCGGCGAACATGAGTTCTTCGGATACCCCTCCCTCCTGACCGGCGCTCCCGCGAGCCGCCGAGTCACGACGATCGAGGATACGCTGCTGTATCACATCCCGGAAGCTCTCTTCGATCGATGCCGGTCTGAGAGCGACGCGTTCGACCGGTTCTTCGCACGTGCACACGCCGAGCGCGTCCACGATGCAGTGCATGAAGGGAAGAAGAACGTCCCACTGACGACACCACTACGACGCCTGTTGTCCCGATCTCCGGTTACGGCGTCACCGGACACCTCGATTCGCCGCGCGGCCGAGACAATGCGCGACCAACGTGTTTCATCCCTCTTGCTAACCGACGATAGTACCCTCGTCGGTCTCATCACGGATCGCGACCTACGCAATCGAGTCCTCGCCGCCGGTGTGAGCCCAGATGATCCGGTTTCGACGGTGATGACGAATGATCCAAATACGATCGGGCCGGATGCGCTCGCATTTGAAGCCATGCTCTCGATGAGCCGGCATAACGTCCACCACTTGCCCGTGGTCGATGGCGAGGGACTCCATGGGATGGTGACGACGACCGACCTGATCCGTCAGCAGGTCGACAGTCCGGTCTACCTCGTCGGTGAGGTCTGGAAATGCGACAGCGTGGAACGTCTCGCCACGGTGAGTCGCCAGATCCCGTCGATGCTGCGGCAGATGGTCGCCGCTGGCGCTCGCGCGGATGACGCCGGACGCATGGTCACCGCCGTCACAGATGCCCTCACTGAGCGCCTGATTGAGCTGGCCATCGACGAACTTGGGGAGCCTCCGACCAAATTTGCATGGCTCGCGCTCGGGTCTCAGGCGCGCCACGAACAAACCGCCCATTCCGACCAAGACAATGCACTCGTTCTCGCTAACGATGCGACCGAGGAAAACGACGCCTATTTCTTCGAGCTCGCCACGTTCGTCTGCGATGGGCTGAACGCCTGCGGGTACGAGTACTGCCCCGGCGAAGTCATGGCCACCACGGATCGCTGGCGTCAGCCGACCAGAGACTGGAAACATACGTTCCGCAACTGGATCGAGGAGCCGCACCCGAAGGCGCTCATGCACTCCACGATCTTTTTCGATCTACGACACATCTACGGCGATGACAGCCTGACGCGAGAATTACAGGCGTTTGTTTTGGATCGCACAGCAAAAAACACGATTTTCCTTGCCTCCCTCGCTGCCACTGCACTGGACAACAAGCCTCCGCTCGGTTTCTTTCGCCAGTTCGTTCTCGAGGAGCACGGCAACCAAAAGGACACCCTCGACCTCAAACTCAATGGTGTGGTCCCAATCGTTGACCTGGCCCGGATCAACGCGCTCGGGAATGGCGTGTCCGCCGTCAACACCCTCGAGCGCTTCACTCAGTTGGCGGATCGCGGTGCGATGAACGCCGATGATGCCGCGGACCTGCGGGATGCCTACGAGTTCATCGCCACGGTTCGGCTTCAGCATCAGGTCGACCAGATTCGACAGGGCATCGAACCGGACAATTACGTGTCTCCAAACTCCCTCTCGGATTTCGATCGGCGACACCTCAAGGATGCATTCCGGATCGTTTCGCGCATGCAGTCCGCGCTGTCGCAGCGCTACCAGACCAGCTTTATCTCCTAGCGTGCCTCCGGGTCCCCAGACGCTGTGAACGACCTCCGTGATCTACGCTCCGATTCGCCGGTTCAGCCATGATTAGAACGTTGCGTCGGAAATGGTATCGCGCCCAGGCAAACGGAGCGATGGCCAAATACTTGAGCGTTCCCCTTCCTTCAAAACGTGAAGATGTAAGGGCGTTGGAGTTTTTGGCTCTAGACCTGGAAACGACAGGTCTGGATTCTGCCACAGATCGCATCGTTAGTATTGGCTCCGTCCGGATTGCAGGAGACCGCATTCTGGGAAATAGTGCGCGACACACGCTGATCCAGATCGACGGGTCCGTGCAGCAAAGCGCCACAATTCATCAGATCACGGATACCGATCTGGACACAGCGGTTCCTGAGCGAAGCGCTCTCGATGCGACACTGGACGAACTATCCGGCCGGGTCCTCCTCGTACATCACGCCGCGATGGACTACGGTTTTCTGAACGCGGCCTGTCATCGGCACTATAACATGCCACTTATTACACGGACCGTCGATACCCTTAAACTCGCCCGACATCTCCGCGAACGGGGGAACCAACAGATCAAAGAGGGCGAACTTCGGTTGCACGCCCTGCGCACAGCGTACGGTCTTCCGCGATACGCCGCACACAACGCACTCTCCGACGCCGTCGCGACCGCTGAACTGTACCTGGCTCTGCTTCCGCGCTGGGCCGGACGCGACGCTCTTCCCCTCCGGACGATTCTCGCATAATCACGCCGGAGCCCTTCACCTTCCTGACTCAAGACCTAATCGTTCTCGTACATGTTCATGTCTCGCTCTCTCTCGCTCGCTGCCGGCTTCATCGCTGCGCTCGTTCTTGTTCTCTCTGGTTGTGGCAAAGAAGGCCCGAAAACGACGGAGCGCGTTGTTGAAGTATACCCAGACAGCACGCCGCGAACCGTGGAGGTGTTGCAAGGTGACTCGGTGATCGAGACACGGCATTTCCGTACAACCGGATCGCTGATGCGCATCGAGCGGGGCGACTCGGTTGCTACCTACCTCGACATCCATTCTCTCGACTCCGCCTACGTGCTACAGGATTTCCTGCAGGGCCGCTGGCGGAGCATCGGCATCGATACAACCGACTCGGCCGCCAGTGAAACCTACGTGTTCGACAAAAACTCCCTCACGTTCATTAACCCGTTCGGGGAGCAACATGAATCGATTGGCATCCAGTACGACTCCCTGCGCACCCTATACACGGAGTCGGGTACGCCGGTCACGGCTGAGATCGTCGATGTCGACACGGTACAGGTAACCGGGTACACGCTGGTCCGAGAGGAACCGTTATCCACCGACGGATAGAACCTGCAGGGAGCAAACACAAAACGGCTCACCCGGGCGTGATTGCCCCGGTGAGCCGTTTCTCATGTTGATTCGAAATGGAACGGCCTATCCGTTCCAGAGAACGCGAGCGTAGCGGCGTTTCCCAACCTGCAGGACGAACGGGGCCCGATCCGACACGTCGACGTACAGGCCGGTATCCGTGACCGTCTCACCATCGATGGAAACGGCGCCTTGCTTGATCATGCGGCGCCCCTCGCTATTTGACTGCGTGAGGCCTGCACCACGCATCAGGTTCAGAAGCCCAACCTCCTCTCCTTCGTCCGCCTCGGAAACATATTCATCAATGTCTTCCGGCACACCACCCTGTACGACGGTCTTTTCAAAGTGCTCGCGTGCCTCTTCCGCGGCGTCCTCTCCGTGATACATCGTCACGATGCGCGCGGCGAGCTGGTGCTTGGCGTCCCGTGGATTCTCCTCTGCGAACGCCTTCACCTTGTCGAGCGCCTCCGTCGGGATGTCCGTGATGAGCTCCGTATAGCGATAGATCTGCTCGTCCGGAATCGACATCGTCTTCCCGTACATTTCCGCGGGCGACTCGCTGATCCCGATGGCGTTGTCGAGCGACTTCGACATCTTCTCCTGCCCGTCTGTGCCGACCAGAAGCGGAAGCATCATACATACCTGTGGCTCCTGACCGTCAACCTCCTGTACGTGGCGACCCACGAGGAGGTTGAACCGCTGATCGGTTCCACCGAGCTCGACATCCGCCTCGATGTGTTTCGAGTCCTGGGCCTGCGCGAGCGGGTACAGAAACTCGTGAATACTGATCGGCTGGCCCGCCTGGTAGCGCGTCTTGAAGTCTTCGCGCTCAAGCATCTGCGCCACCGTGTACGTGCCGGCAAGCTCGATGACGTCGCTAAACGTCATTTCATCGAGCCACTCGGAGTTGTAGACGATGTCCGTCTTGTCCTCGTCGAGAATCCGGGTCGCCTGCTCGTAGTACGTGCGACCATTCTCGCGCGTCTCCTCCAGGGTCAGCGCTGGACGGGTCTTCGATCGCCCCGTCGGGTCACCGATCATTCCGGTGAAGTCGCCAACGATGAGCACCGCGCGGTGCCCGAGATCCTGAAACTGGCGGAGCTTTCGGAGGACGACGGTGTGCCCGAGGTGCAGATCCGGCCGGCTCGGGTCGCAGCCGAGCTTTATGGTGAGAGGCGTGTCATTGTCGCGCGAGCGTTTCAGCTTCTTCTTGAGGTCATCTTCCGGCACGACCTCCTCGACGCCACGCATCAGAACCTTGAGCTGTTCGTCGACAGGTGGGAACGGCATTCGTTGCAGGATGAAATTGATTGGACAAAATGAACAGCCCGGCTACGTCGACCGGGCCGTGAACGGTGCGGTGATCTGTGAGGGAAGCCCCTCCACCGCTAGATGTTGTACGACTTCTTCACTTCATCAAGTCGGCGCTGAGACTCTCGATCTTTGATCGACTGCCGCTTGTCGTGCTGCTTCTTCCCCTTGCCGAGGCCGATCTTCAGCTTTGCCCAGCCGTCGCGAAAGTACAACTCGAGCGGAACGATCGTGTAGCCCTCTTGCTCGGCTTTGTCGCCCCACTTCTCGATTTGACTCGACTTCAGCAGAAGCTTTCGATTCCGGCGCGGCTCGTGGTTGAAGTGGCTCGCCTGCTCGTACGGCTTGATGTATGCATCGTGCAGCAGCATTTCGCCGTAGCGATCCACGCTGCAGTACGACCCGTCGAGACTCACCTTGCCTTCGCGTACGGACTTCACCTCGGAGCCTTTCAGCACAAGACCTGCCTCCAGGGTTTCCTCGATGTTGTAGTTGAAGCGTGCCTTTTTATTACGCTCAACTGTTTTGATTCCGTCTCCCATAACTCACCTTTTCCACGTCTTGTCAATCGTATCGCCGGGCCTCGCGCTAGTCGTCGCCACCCGGGTTGAGGTCCGGCAGATCCCCTTTCGGAAAGTTCGGGGGCGAGCCAGGGGGCTGATCTCCACTGGACGGTGGGGCTTCCGGGGGCGGGCCTTCGTCATCGTCATCTTCCTTGCCCTGTCCGAGGAAAACGAACGGTAGGTCCGGCACCTCATCGGTCAGGTCATAGTAAAACATGTACTGCCGGAGCTCTGTCAGGCTCGCAATCGCGAGCCGGTCGAGCGCCGAACGCAGATCTTCGCGATAAAACTCGCCGAGCCGCTGTGACGTCTCCTGCGCCATGACCCAGACGTCGCGGTTTTCTTCCGCAGCCTTGCGTCCGTCGACGAGCGCTTCCGTCAGATCATCCGTCGCCTGGTCGCGCCGCGTGACGAAGAGGCCCCAGACCATCGGGTAGTTTGTCAGCTCGTACCATTCGCGTCCAAGGTCCATGGAGAAGGTATCGACCTCCATGGCCGGCACGTCGTTTCCAACGAGAAGGGCAGCGTCTTCCTCCGTGTCCATGAGCTGGCGCGGGGACAGGCCGTCGTACGGGACGAAGGCGGGCTCCTCACCGTAGTGCTCTTGAAGCACCACGCGAGCAATAAACCGCTCCTGTGAGACACGGCGATCGTACGCCACCGTCTTCGGGTAATCGTGCAGTCCCCCGCTCCAGGCGAGACGCGCGTACGGATACTTCCACGAGACCAGTCCCACACTGGGAATGACATCGATCGAGTCCGCAGCCTGCAATGCGAGCGTCGTCGGGAGAAGCGCAACGTCGACTTCCCCCTGAACGAGGCGCCGCGCACACTCCTCCGGACGGAATCGCAGGATGTCAAACGGGTTGGACACCGCTCCGGACGTAAATCCGGACACGAGAAACTCTGCCGGCGGTAAATCCCAGATGGCGAGCTTCATTCAGACAGGCGATTCTTTTCCGAGAGACGCGAAATCAATGGCCCATAGGCGTGAAACAGCACGCGTCCGAGCCTTCAGACTCAGACGCGTGCAGAGCCGTTGGATACTGTGCGCCTAATCGGCAATAGCCGACGCAGCCACGCATCCGCCGAAAAAACCGGCTTACGCATCACGCATGCGCTCCTTGATCCGTGCGGCTTTGCCTGCACGATCGCGGAGGTAGAACAGCTTCGAACGGCGAACGCGACCACGGCGAACGACGTCAATTTTGGCGATACGCGGCGAGTGCAGCGGAAAAATACGCTCGACGCCGATTCCGCTGGAAATCTTGCGGACCGTGAAGGTCTGACTGGATCCGCTGCCGCGGCGCTGAAGCACAACGCCTTCGTACTGCTGGATCCGCTCCTTGTCACCCTCGACCACGCGGAGGTGCACGTTCACCGTGTCGCCCGGTTCAAACTCCGGCCGGTCGTCTTTGAGTTGCGTGGTTTCTATGAGGGAAATGAGGTCGGTGGTAGCCATAACGGGTACCTCGTAAATTTTTGGGGTTGGTGGCAGTCAACTGATCTGCCGGGAATGTCGAATAGGCTGCAGGGGAGCAGCGCGAAGGTCAAAAGCGACCCGTCAGCCGGTCTCGGCAGCAGGGTCTTCGAGTAAGTCCGGTCGGCGGCGCCTCGTTTTCTCAATCCGTACGGTATCTCTCCACTCGGTGATCGCGGCGTGATTCCCCGAACGAAGCACGGGAGGAACCCTGAGGCCGCGATACTCTGCCGGTCGCGTGTAGACCGGCGCATCGAGAAGCCCATCCTGAAACGAGTCGGTGAGTGCGGACGACGCATCACCCAGCACGCCGGGTTGGAGTCGCGCGACAGCATCAATCAGGACCAGCGCCGGCAATTCACCGCCGCTGAGCACGTAATCTCCGATGGACACTTCGAGCGTCACGAGCTCATCTCGAACCCGCTGATCGACGCCCTTGTAGTGGCCCGCGAGGAGAACCAGGTGCTCGGCCATCGACAGGCGATTCGCCATCGGCTGGTCGAACGGCTCTCCATCCGGCGTGAGGAAAATCACCTCATCCGGTTCGCCGTGCGCATCTTTGATTGCATCGATACTAGCGAATATCGGTTCCGGCTTGAGCACCATTCCGGCGCCTCCACCAAACGGATAGTCATCGATTTGCCGATGCTTGCCTTCGGCGAACTCACGAAGGTCATGCACTTCGATCTCAACCGCCCCTTTGTCCTGAGCCCGACCGACGATGCTATGTTGGATCGGGCCACGAACGATGTCGGGCAACGCCGCTATAACGTCAATTCGCATGGTACCACGTGCAGTCATCAATACGCGAGCGTTCCATGCAGGGCTACTCGTCCATGCCCTCGATGAGCTCAACGATCATTACGCCGCCTTCCACATCCACATCGTGAACGAAGTCGGCGACGAACGGAATCATCAGCTCCCTTCCATCGCCGCGATTGACGATGAGGGTCAGATGGGCGGGATGCTCCAGCACATTGCCAACGGAACCGAGGGTCGCCCCGTCATCCGTCCGCACCTCCAGGCCAATCAGATCGTTGATCAGCAGTTCGTCATCGTCGATGACAAGATCTTCTTCATCGACGAAAATGGACTGCTTCGTGATCTGCTCGGCGGCCGTCCGCGACTCCACCTCGTCGAGGCGGAGAATCACGGTCGTGCCTCGCTTCGTCTGCTGATAGCGGACGGAAGCAACGGTGTAGGGCTCGGCAGAATACGGGTCCGGCCCGACCAGGACGCGCTCGAAGGACTCGAACTGCTCCGGGTCGGACGTTTCCGGGTTCACCTTGAGCTCGCCATGCACGCCATGCGGGCGGAATACGAAGCCGATACGCACACGTGCGTCGGCCTCGTCCGTCGGTCCGGAATCAGATGAACCGTCGGTCGCGTCATCGGCCGAAGCCGACGTGCCACCGGTGTCATCCGGTCGGGTAAAGCATGGAGTATGGAAGCCCAGGTTCGGCATTGGCGTCAGGAACGCAGGAGTGAGGCGCAGAGAGCGCCGGACGATATGTTACTTGTCGTCGTCGCTGTCCTCGTCGTCGGATGCGTCATCGCCCGATTCGTCGGAAGCTTCTGCAGCCTCGTCCTCCTCGGCGGCCGGCTCTTCGTCCTCCTCGTCGGCGTCGGCAGCTTCTTCAGCTTCCTTGGCCGCCGCTTCTTCTTTGGCCTTACGCTCGGCTTCTTCTTTCGCCTTGCGCTCTTCTTCAGCTTTGCGGCGAGCTTCCTCTTCGAGCTCCTTGGCACGCTGGCGCTCGGCTTCGAGGGCTTCTTTACGGCGCATTTCCGCCGTCTTCTTCAGCTCGTCGCCCGCTTCAGCCATGCGTTCGAGGTGATCGGCCACAGCGGCCTCGATCTCCTCCTCACTTTTGCCTTTGAGCTCCATGGTCCGGCGCAGTAGCACGCCACGCTTGTGGAGAAGCGAGCGGACCGTATTGCTGGGCTGTGCGCCCTGGTTGAGCCAGTAAATTGCCCGTTCCTCGTCCAACTGGACTTCGGCGGGCTGTTCTAGCGGATAGTAGCGACCGAGGTCTTCAATGTATCGTCCGTCACGTGCGTTGCGTGAATCGGTGGCGACGATGGAGAAAACCGGGATCTTCTTGCGCCCCATACGGCGCATGCGAAGTTTAACAGACACGTTCGTTAGCTACGGGGTTCTGTTCAAAGTAAGTTCGGCAGATCGTGACGGTCGCGATCCGGCGGGCGCTTAGGTTCGCCTTGCCGGTGCGGCGAAGAAAATCGGTACGTCTCCGTGTGGGCGATGAGGTGGATGCTCGGGTAGATAAGCCGAGCGGTCATCGCGGCCCCGGCAGGACCGGGGGCAGCCGCGGCGAGCGCGAGCAGCCGGAGAGGTCCGCTCGCGTGCCGATGTCGTTGGCGCCAAAGGAAGGCGCCGGATTGGGTACGTCTACAAAGGGTGGTAGGTGCGAGCGATACCAC
This sequence comes from Longibacter salinarum, assembly GCF_002554795.1. Taxonomy (NCBI): domain Bacteria; kingdom Pseudomonadati; phylum Rhodothermota; class Rhodothermia; order Rhodothermales; family Salisaetaceae; genus Longibacter; species Longibacter salinarum. Next base: position 748,816 of record NZ_PDEQ01000001.1, read on the forward strand.
GTGCGTCGGACACGAACGAATCATGCCCGGACGCGATTCTCGGGTTCGCCCGCTAGTGAGCTTACATTCCCGGGAACGGCGAGTTGCCGCCACCGAACTTGCTCATGAGCTTCTTGAGGTTCATCGAGCGACCCTGGCCGGTCAGCTTCGACATGGTCTTCATCATCTTCTTCATCTCGCGGAACTGCTTGATCAACTGGTTGACGTCCCGCACTTCGACGCCACTTCCACGTGCGATCCGGCGGCGGCGCGTCCCGTTCAGAATCTCGGGGTGCGAGCGCTCCTTCGGCGTCATCGACTGAATCATCGCCTCAATATGCTTGAAGGCGTCGTCGTCGACATCCAGATCCTTGATCTGACGCCCGACGCCAGGAATCATGCCGAGAAGGTCTTTCACCGAACCCATCTTCTGGATCCGCTGAAGCTGATCGTAGAAGTCCTGCAGGTCGAAGTCCTCCGAGCGGATCTTCTCCTGCAGTTTCTCGGCCTGCTTCTCGTCGTACTGTTCTTGCGCCCGCTCAACGAACGAAACGACGTCGCCCATCCCGAGGATGCGCTGCGCCATGCGGTCGGGGTAGAACTCGGTGAGTGCGTCGAGCTTCTCTCCCGTCGAGGCAAACTTGATCGGCTTTTGCACGACCGACCGGATCGAGAGTGCTGCCCCACCGCGCGTGTCGCCATCGAGCTTGGTCAGCACGACGCCGTCGTAATCCAACTGCTCGTTGAATTCTTTCGCCGTGTTTACCGCATCCTGCCCCGTCATGGAGTCCACGACGAACAGGATCTCATTCGGATCGACCGCCGACTTGATGGTGGATACCTCCTCCATCATGGCCTCGTCAATGTGCATGCGGCCCGCCGTATCAATGATGACGACGTCGCGGGCGGTGTTACGCGCCTCTTCAACGGCTTCCTCTGCAACCCGCACAGCATCCTGCACCGGCTTCCCGTCGTCATCGCTGACGGTGTACACCGGGACGTTGATGCCGGACGCGAGCTTTTGCAGCTGATCGACAGCCGCCGGGCGATACACGTCCGCGGCAGCCAGAAGCGGCGCACGGCCCTTGCTCCGAAGATGCTTGGCGAGCTTGGAGCAGAAGGTCGTCTTGCCGGAGCCCTGAAGCCCGGCCACGAGAATAACCGTCGGCGGATCCTCAGCGTACTCAATCTCCACATGTTCACCGCCGAGCACACGCGTCAGCTCGTCGTAAACAATCTTGGTGAGCTGTTGCCCCGGTGTCACGGACGTGAGGACGTCCTCACCGAGCGCTTTCTCCTTGACGTTGTTCGTAAACTCCTTCGCGACCTGATAATTCACGTCCGCATTGAGCAGAGCGCGGCGGATCTCGCGCATCGTCTCCGCTACATTCAGCTCATTAATCCGCCCCTGTCCGGTTACGGACTGCAGGGCACCTTCCAGCTTTTCAGAGAGGCTCTCAAACATGGGACGGAGCGCCAGATAGGGAGATTATCGAGATCGTCGTTCGCTCCCGGTGGACCGATGCCCAGGCCGGGTATTCCGTGAAATCGGCTGCCATGCACAGGCACGACAGCCGTCGCTTGCCCGAGCGCTATACTGCCACGCACTGCGGGCACCACACAGACCAATTAATGTAGCCACCATAGGACGAAACTACAACGGATGGACGAGCGGAAGAGCAGACTTCGCACGGTTGTCACGTGGCCCTTTCTTTTCAACAGGCCGAAGGCAATGCTACTCGGACGCTTTCTCTTTCTCTTCCCGAAGCAGATCAATCGTTTCAACCGCGTGTCGCAAGTGCGGGATCACGATCGAACCGCCGACGACCAAAGCCACGTTCATGGCGTCCTCCAACTCTTCGTCGGAAAACCCTTGCTCGATGCATTGCTGCAAGTGGTAGTCGATGCAGTCGTTGCAGCGCAGCACCATGGAGGCAACAAGCCCCAACAGCTCTTTTGTACCGCCGTCGAGCGCACCATCACGGTACGCCGCAGAATCCAGATTGAAAAAGCGCTTGATCCCCAGATGGTCTTTCTCCTCGAGGATCCGCTCGTTCATCCGGTCCCTATACGCCCGAAATGCCTCCAAACGATCCGCTCCGTCAGATGTGTTCATTATTAATTCGCCAGAGAGTTCGATTTTTAGTGTGATAGCGATCCATTCGCCAGAGTAATCCCCGGCGAAACGACCCGATCCGGCTATGTCCGCATCAATAACAAGCCTGGATCCGGTACGCGGAGTAACAAACGACTGATCGTAATCGTTTGCATAATTGACTCCACGGTCCAACGCCTAGCGGGATGGAATCCGCTGCTGACACACAGACTTGAAACCGGGTCGCCACGGAGGTCGGCTTCAACGTAAGCAACCCCGGATGTTTCGACTCGGTATAACCTTCACGGACGATCTCGAGAGCCTCTCGCCGCCGCTCGGACGATGCCTTCTTCTGCTACAAAATCTGAACTCCGGCAACACTTCGATGCCACGCGTAAGGCGATGGATCGCGGTGCCATTACAGATCGCAGCAAACGAATTGCCCGGCACGTGCTGAACCTGCCCGCAATTCGAGGGGCGAGCTGCGTACATGCTTACTGGCCGATTCCTGAGCAGAATGAAGTCGATACACGCTATATTATCGATGCCCTCGTGGAGCGCGACGTAGATGTAGCTTTGCCGGTTGTCACTAGCTTCGAAGCCGGCACGCCTGAGATGGCTCACCGACGGTTCACCGGACGTTCCGACCTGCAACGCAACGAATGGAATATCGCGGAGCCGATCGATGGCCCGGAGGTTCTACTGTCTAACATCGATGCCGTGATCGTACCCGCTCTCGGGGCCGGACTGAATGGTCACCGGATCGGCCACGGCTGGGGGTACTACGATGCGTTCCTCAAAGACCTGGACCCCTCTATTCCGCGCATCCTCCTGGCATTTGACGACTGTGTTCGCCCTCACGTGCCGTGCGACGCACACGACATCCCTGTTCACATCATTGTGACGGAGTCTGGATTGCACAAAGTCGCTTCCCCGGATGACGCGCCTGACGCAGCAGGACAACCCTGATTCGTTCGGCCTCGCATCGCTTCTTGCTTCTGCACCCGCTCTGCCTGCACCGACGACGGAATTAAATATGACACCCTCCGGTTCTTCCAAGACTCGCTCTTCCTCCCCATCCACCCGTGATCAGTCGCGGTCATCGGACACGACCAATGTGGACCTCTCGACGATGCGTCAGAATATGGACGCCGCCCAACGACGGTCATCTGGACCTACACCGCAGGAAGCCTTCGAGACGGGACGTACAACGCTCAGTCTAGATCACATCAGTGACGAGGAGCTCGATGCCTTCTTCTTCGAAGAGGAAGCCGAGCAAGAAAGCTGGTTCAATGCACCCACGCTGACGGGCATTGCGCTCATCGTTATTGGTTTCGTTTACCTGATGGCCGAGATGGGCATCCTGTCGGGAATCGCACTCCCGGCCATGGTGTCACTTCTTCCATGGCTCGCCGGCGTCTTCGTCGTCGTGCTTGGGTTTGGACTCCTGTCTCGCGGTCGCACGGAGACCCGACGGGAACGGGAAGCCGTCAACCGGTCGCGCGCGTCGAAGGCGAGCACGTCCGCGGCGTCACGTTCAAAACCAAACGAGGCGACCTCGACTTCCGAATCGAAAAAAACGGAGTCGTCTAACTCGTCGACGTTTAGCATGCCCGACATGTCCGGCTCAGACCAATCCTGGAATCCGTTTCGGAAGAAGCGCTTTCCTCTCCGGCGCTCCATGTCGGATAAGCGGATCATGGGCGTATGCTCGGGCATCGCACACTATTTCAATCTCGACCCGACCCTCGTACGAATTGCGTTCGTTATTGGCGTAATCGTGACGGGGGGCCCGTTCATCCTCGCCTACATCGGACTCGGCTGGGCCATGCCGAAGGACACCGAGCTCACACACGAGGAACGGATGCGCATCATCCGCGACAGTTAGATCCAGAATCGCGTTATCGCGCATCGAGCCGGCAGAGCAAAAGCAAACGCCGCCTTTGCCCAAAAGGGCAAGGCGGCGTTTTTGTTTACGACCGTTTGCCAGGCGACCTCATTCCGCTCGGACAGGTTCCGGGAGCGTTCCAGCAGCTCCCACATGAAGACGATCGGGATGCAGATGGCGCTGCGTGACCTCGGTTACTTCCTCTAGTGTTACTCCCTCGATCAGCTCCGGAAAGCGATCGATGTATTCGACATCAAAGCCCCGTTCAGCGTTTGTGAGCAGGGTCTGTGCAAGGTTTCCGGTCGTCGCAAGCCCAACGACGAACGATCCCGTGATTGTCTCCTTGACCGTCGCAAGCTCTTCCGCGGTCGGGCCGTGCTCAACAAAATCTCGGATTACGTCAATCGTTGCCTCAATGCCCCGTTCAAGAGATTCCGAGCTGAGGGTCACGACGGTCCGCCAGGCTCCCTGGTGCGAAACCGTCACGCCGCTCATGCTGGAACCGATGTGGTACGTGAGTCCCTGCTCGTCGCGGACCTGGTTCATCAAACGCGCCGAGAAATTGCCTCCCAGGATGTAATTCGCAACGTAAAACGCCTCGTAATCGTCGGAGTCCCGGTAGAAATCGAGCGGGTGACCGATTCGAACGTCGACGTTCGAACGATCCGCCATCGGGACGAGGCTGCGACCAGGCTCCTGCGGAGATGCTTCGCGGGCATGAACCGCCTCACTTTCGTGCGGCTCCCAGTCCGAGAAGGCAGCCAGAACGGACTCCTCCACGGACTTGTGATCAAGATCACCAACAACAGCCATCCGGAAGTCTGTGGCACCAACGTGGCGATTGTAGTAATCGCGGACCTCATCCAACGTAAGCGCCTGAGCCTGCTCGATCAGCTCTTCCGTCGGCGGTGTGTAATTCGGGTGATCCTCCGGGAAAAGTCGGCGAGACAGGGCTCCCGCAGCCTGACTGGACGTTTGCTCAAGCTGCCGCTGCAGATCGGCAATCGTAGAGGCTCGTGCTTTTTCGAACTCCTTCGGATCGAACAAGGGCTCTTGCAACATTTCCGAAAGCACGTCGAGAACGACAGCAAAGTCGTCCGTCAGCGCCTTGCCACTGATGTCAATATAGAGCCCATCCGACGATATGCTGATTTTTGCTCCGCGATCTTCGAGGACCCGCGCAATTTCGAACCGATCACGAGAGGCGGTTCCTTTATCGAGCAGCGCGACCGCCAGGTCCTGCCGAATGTCGTCCCCGGCGGCGAAATCGGGGTTCGTTACGAACGAAGCTTTGAACGAGACGAAGTTTTCCACCGGCGTCGGCAGCGTAAGAAGCTGACACGGACCGACGTGTCGATCTTGAACGCGGTTGGCAAAAGAGGGAGAAGAACTCATAGACGACAACGGTAAGTCGAAAGTTGGAAATCAGAAGGGATCAAGCAGGTCCGGTGGCACTACGTCACGGGCCCCGCGGCTGCCTGGGCAACCTGGGCTCCGTTGGTCGCCTCTGGCGGGGCCGTCGGCACGTATCGACCCACGGTCAGGCGGTCGTCGAGCAGGTACGTTCGCGCGACACGTTGCACATCCTCCGGCGTCACCGCATCGATACGGTCCGGGTATTCGACGTACAGGCGCCAGTCTCCCGTCGCGATGGCCTCATTAAGCTGGGAGGCCACCTTCATCGGCCCGTCCCGATCGAACGCTTCGCTTGCCCGAATCTGCGTTTGGGCGCGACGCACTTCCTCCTCCGTCACGCCATTCTCCTGCACCTCCTGCACCACTTCCTCGACAGCTTCCTCCACAACATCGTGCGTCTTGTCGGGTGCGAGGAACGTCAGAATGCAGAACAGACCCGGATCGCGAAGGCGGAAATTGATCGCGTAGGCGTCCGTGGTCAGGCCACGATCAGTGCAGCGCCGGAACAGACGGCTGCCCTTTCCGGATGCGAGAATTCGCCCGAGAACATCGAGTGCCTCAGCGTCGTCGTCTCGACCATCGGGCGTCTTATACGCCTGAAGTACGGCTCCCAACTGTCCCTCCTGCCGCACCTCCAGCCGCCTCGGCCCGCTCTGCTCGGGTTCGCGGACGGACGGGCTCGTGATTTCGTGCTCCGAACGCGGGATGTCGCCGAAGTGCTGGTCGACAAGGGTGAGCGCCTCCGCAGGGTCTACGTCCCCGATGATGGAGACGGTTGCGTTGTTCGGCCAGTAGTACTGGTCGTAGAAGTGCCGTAGACCGCTATCATCCACACCCTCAATATCGCTTCGCCAGCCGATGGTCGGGTGACGGTACGGATGGGCGAGAAAAGCCGTGGCCCATACCTCGTCGAAAAGACGAGAGGTCGACTCGTTACGGCCGCGGTCATACTCGTTTAGGATGACCGTTCGCTCCGACTCCACATCCTCCGGGTCGAGCAGTGCGCCGCGCATCCGATCGGCCTCGATTTCAACGGCCAGAGGCAGATGCTCGCGTGGCAGCATCTCGTAGTAGTTCGTTCGGTCGACCCACGTGCTCGCATTCACCTTCGCTCCGACGCTCTGAAGCACGTTGAAGATGGACGTTCCCTTTGACTTATGAAAACGCTCTGTTCCCTTGAACATCAGATGCTCGAGGAAATGCGTTGCGCCCGTGAGGCCCATCGGTTCGTGCCGGCTTCCAACCCGATACGTGACCATGAATGTGGCCACTGGAGCTGCCGACTCTGGCAAGATGAGAACTTCGAGCCCGTTCGTCGTGTGGCGATAAGACTGGATACCACCCAGCGTTTCTACGTGCTCGAACGATTCTGGAATGCCGGACGGGGAAGAGACTTCGGTAGACGCCATACAATCAAGGTTCAAACTCAGGTGCAGAAAATGAAATCGGGAGGGGTTCTGAACGCGTTCGGCCACATGCAAAACGACGCTGCATGCAGGCTAGGCTCGTTCTTACACCGGCTGAAGCAAAAAGAACCGATCCATCAGCAACGGTTTCGTACAAATTGTCCGAACATGCAGTCGCGCATGACGACGGCGCGCATGCTCGGTGGATGGTGGACTACAGATCAGTGCGCATCAAGCCAGTTGTCTCCGGCGTCGATATCAACCACGACGGGCACGCCGTCAAGCGGAAGGGCATCTCTCATTTCTTCTTCTACCAGGGTCCGAAGAGCGGCCTCCTCCGCCGGCGGCATTTCAAACACCAGCTCATCGTGCACCTGGAGGAGCATGCGCGCCTCAAGCGCTTCGGACGCCAGTCGTTCGTGGACGCGGTTCATGGCGATCTTGATCATGTCCGCCTGCGTGCCCTGTATCGGCATATTCACGGCAACGCGCTCAGCCCAGGAGCGGCGGTTCGAGTTCGAGCTATCGATCTCCGGAATGTAGCGGCGACGGCCGAGCATCGTTTCTGCATAGCCATTCTGCCGTGCCTTCTCGACCAGCTGATTCAGCAGGGTCGAGACGCCGGGATATGACTTCTGGTACTGGGTAATGAGGTCTTGTGCTTCCCCGACCGGGACGCGAAGGCGCTGAGCGAGGCCCCACGGCGATACGCCATATGGAATGCCGTAATTGACCTCCTTCGCCTTCCGGCGCTGATCGCGCGTGACGTCCGCCGGGTCGATGCCGTACACGCGAGCTGCCGCATCCGTGTGGATGTCGCCACCTGTGCGAAACGTTTCCTGCATCGCCTCATCGCCACTCATGGACGCAAGAATTCGCAATTCGATCTGCGCGTAGTCTGCGGCGAGAAGCTGCCAATCGTCCTGCGGCACGAACGCCTCCCGGATCTCACGCCCGACGGCGGTCCGAACGGGGATGTTCTGAAGGTTCGGGTCGCTCGACGAGAGCCGACCGGTAGCTGTTCGCGTCTGATTGAAGCTGGTGTGGATGCGTCCCGTCTCCGGATGAACCAGTTCGCCGAGGCTGTCGAGGTACGTACTCTTCAGCTTGTACGTCTTTCGCCAGTCGAGGACGAGGCCGGGAATTTCATGATCCGTCGAGAGCTCTTGCAGCACGCTCTCCTTCGTGGACGGATTGCCCGTGGACGTCTTGGAGATCACCGGCATATCCAGCTTCTCAAACAGAATCTCCCCGAGTTGCTGGGGGGAGTTGATGTTAAACTCCTCCCCTGCCAGCTCATAGATGCGCCCCTCCAGCTCATCAAGCTCGCCAGCAAGCCGCTCGGAGATCCGATCCAGCACGTCGGTATCGACGCGGATGCCAACGAATTCCATGTCGGCGAGCACACGAACGAGCGGATACTCGATGTCGTCCGCCACCTCGTTTAGATCCACCTCCTGAAGCTTCTCTTCCAGCTTCTCGGCAACCTGAAGGGTGATATCGGCATCCTCACACGCGTACCGGGCCGCCTCTTTGACCTCAACATCCCGCATTGAGACCTGACTCGCCCCCTCGCCGATCAATTCGGTGATCGGCACCATCTTATAGTTCAGAACCGAGCGCGCGACATCATTGAGGTTATGATTCTCTTCGGGGGCAAAGAGATAGTGACCAACCATCGTGTCGAGCACCGGCCCACCGAGCTCGACGCCATGCCGACGCATCACCAGCATGTCGTACTTCATGTTGTGCGCAATTTTGGTCGTCTCGCGCTCCAGAATCGGCCCGATAAGATCGAGCACATCATCCGTCGACGTCCCGTCCGGCATCGGCGTCGGCACGTAGACAGCCACTCCATCCTCCCATGCGAACGACATTCCGACCAGCGATGCGTAGTGAGGGTCGGTGCTTGTCGTTTCCGTGTCGAAGGCGTAGCGCTCCTGCTCCGTGAGCGTCTCTACGAACTGCTCAAGCTCGTGCCGATTTTTCAGGAACGAATAATCGACCGCGTCCGCGTCGATCGTTTTAACCTCCTCGTACGGCCCGAAATCAAACTCAAGGTTTTCCCCTTCCTCCACCTCATCGGCTTCTTCGACCTCGACGTCAAAGCGATCGAGAAGCGACTCGAACTCCAGCTCAGAGAACAGGACCTTCAGCTTCTCCATTTTCGGCTGGGCCGCAAGGAGAGTATGCCAGTCCAGCGCCACGTCGAGATCCGTCTTGATCCGAACGAGCTCTTTGGACATCCGAGCATCGTCGGCGAATTCGACGAGGTTCTGGCCGCGTTTGCCGCCGATCTCGTCCGCATTGTCGATGCATCCTTCGACGTCGTGGTACTTCTTGAGATACTTCATCGACGTCTTCTCCCCAATGTTGGGAACGCCGGGGACGTTGTCCGAACTATCGCCCCATAGCGCCAGCATGTCGACAAACTGGGTGGGATCGAGACCGTACTCCTCCCGGAAATCGTCGTCTGTGATGATCTCGAAGTCCTGGTCACCTCGGGCCGGCTTGTAAATCCGAACGCGCTCCGACAGGAGCTGCTTAAAGTCCTTGTCCGGCGACACGATGACGACTTCCGCGCCGTCCTCCTCCGCATTTCGCGCCAGCGTCCCAATCACGTCGTCGGCCTCGACACCCTCCATCTCCACGACCGGGATGTCCATCGCTTGGACAATCTCCTTGATGAAAGGCAGGTTTTCTAGCAGTTCCTCTGGCGGCGGATCCCGGTGGGCTTTATAGTCCTCGTATATATCTTCCCGAAAGGTGCCACCTGCTCCTACGGCGTCGAAGACGACCGCGATATGGTCGATCTCCTGATCGTTGATTAGCTTCAGCAGCGAGTTGGTGAAGCCGTATGACGCTGACGTATTTTGCCCCTTCGAGTTGATGAGGGGACGACTGATAAAGATATAATGCGCCCGGTAGGCGAGCGCCATTGCATCGATCAGGTACAGCGTGTTGCCGTCCCCATTGGACGACTCGTGGACGAGGTTCTCCATGCAGGCAGTGCAGGCGGCGGTGAGAAATTGTTGGACCGTGCTATCGTATGCCGGCCAGACGGTAGGGTTCGGGGCCAAGACGAACGAGCTACGAAGATAAACAGGCCTCCGTTTGGAAGCGTTGGCCTTGGCTCATCGGAGAAAAAGATTACCGCCTCCACGCCCACCGAACATGCAGACGACTCCACTACGGCGTGCTTGACGGGCGAAAAAGATGTATCGGTTTGATGCCGCCCCTATTTTTGTCCAACGATTGGCGAAGAGGCAATCAGACGTATCCACCCTGCCTGAATTTTCGTTAGCGGAAAATGATAACCAAGGTATTTTTCGTAGAAGACCATGCGGCGATGCGTCTTCTTGTCAAACAGGTTTTGTCGTCGTGTGACGACATCAACGTCCCCTGGGTTGCCGAGAGTGGCCGTTCCGCCATGCAAATGCTCCCCGATGCCGACCCGGACGTGATTGTTCTCGACGCCTCGCTGCCGGACGTGGGACGAAAACAGCTCCTTCGGCACTTTCGAAGCGAACGGCCAGACGTGCCTGTACTCATCTGTTCAGGTCACACGGACCAGCGCATTGTCGATGAAATGATTGAGGCAGGCGCCGCAGGGTACGTCGTCAAAGGTACGACGAAGGAGATTCGAGATGCGGTTCGGGCTGTCGCAAACGGTTCATCATACGTCTCGCCCATGCTGTCGTAACGCAACTGAGCGCGCGTTCTCGTGCGCACTACATGCTCGTGCGCACTACATGACGGCCACGGAAACGAGATATACCACATAGACCGTCACGAGCGCGGCCCCTTCGCGTCGACTCAGAGAAAATCCGCTTCGCAAGAGTGGCAGCAGGGCGATCGCAAATCCCGCCATGACCAGCCCGTCGAGAGCCCGGAAGCCCGATGTATCGAGGGGATGAACAAGCACCGTGAGCCCGAGGATTCCGAGTAGATTGAAGATGCTCGAACCGACGGCATTACCGATCGCAATATCGCCCTCTCCGCGATAGGCCGCTGTAACCGACGTCGCAAGCTCTGGAAGGCTGGTGCCAATCGCCACAACGGTCAAACCGACGACAGAGTCAGACACGCCTAGCGTTCCGGCGATCTCAATCGCCCCTTCGACGAGGCGGTCGGCCCCGAACAGAAGTGCAGCAAGGCCACCTCCCAGGTAAAGAAGATCAAGCCACAGTGCGTGCTGCTTCGCAAGTCCGCCTTCGAACTCTTTCTGCAAAAGGTCGGCCCGCGGTTCCTCTCGAGACTTTCGGATGCTGTAGACGATGTACGTCACAAGACCGATCACGAGGAGGGCGCCATCGAACCGAGATAACGTACCATCGGCGCCGATCGCCAACATCAAAGCCGAGCAACCGACCAAGATCGGCCCGTCGATTCGGATGATCTGAGCCTGCACGCCGATCGGGCCGAGGAGCGCCGCGCCCCCCAGGATTAAGCCGATGTTCGCGATATTTGAGCCCACCACGTTTCCCAGGGCAACGCCCGGACTTCCGCGAAACGCCGCATCCAGACTCACAAGCAGCTCCGGTAGACTTGTCGCCATCGCGACCACCGTCAGGCCAATCACGAGAGGCGTGATCCCGACACGACGCGCAACTGAAGTTGCACCACGAACAAGTACGTCCGCACCGCCGGCGAGAAACACGAGGCCCGCGCCGACAGACAAAAGCGGAAAGAGCATAGGCGATCTGCAGATCCGGGAGAAGGGAAAAACGTTTGACTGGTCGTGACGTCGCGGGATACGTGGCCACGCGATCGGTTGTTACGCGAGCAACGGCCAATGTAAGAAACCGACTCGATTTCTCACACTCCATCGGTGGAGCTTCATCAACCGCAGCACGCGGGGCGGAAACGCCCTGCCGCCCCTACGCATCCGCCAACCGACCGGTCGACGCCGATATCGTTAGGTTCGTGTCGAAACAGAAATGCCACCTGCCCGAAATGTGCAGGTGGCATTCGTATCGACCGCAGATGGCCCCTACGTGGAGTGGATACCAACTAGTTGAGGCAAAGCATCCCAACAGGTGTCGGGAAGACCGGCATAAACGTCGCGGGCTGCGGCTCCGGAGTGGATCGCTCAGCCGTCGGAGCACCAGTTTCGGCATGCGTATTCGCTCTGCCAGGCATAGCGACCTCGCCCGATTCCTTAAGGTCCGGGTTCGGGTCCGGCGGCAGTTTTTGATCCGTCGGCTCGTATACACCTTGTGCTTCCGCAATCACTTCGCCTTCTGGTGTGAGGAGAGCGGCTTGCACGACGAACTTCGGCGGCTGAGCCATCACGACACGTGCTGTGGCCACCACTTCGCCGGCGTATTCGGGAAGATGCACATTCATATCGAATGATTCCGCTGAAACCGTCCGCTCTTTTTCAAGGGACCCGGCAGCAAGCGCCGCTGCATCACTCATAAGCTTCTGATGCGGCAGGTCTTTTCCACCGACCGTGCTCTCACGACGATCTGCGAGGTCTGCGTTGAGGAGCGCTCGGCCGAAGTTTACGGATACGTGGCCCGCATCCGAGCCAGGCAGTTCAGATGCGTAAATGTGCTCAAGGCGCCGGAAGTGTTCGTTCTTAATCATATTTCGTCGTTGTAATGCCGGGTGACCCGAAGATGATACGTCGGACTCCATATTGGACCGGTGTCTCTGCTCGGCCCGCCGTTGGAGGGCGCGCAGAAAGATGTGACCGTGTCGTCAACAGCGCCCGCGCATGCATCCATGTGTACACTATCCATGTATCGAAATCGGTGCCAGGCCAATTTCCGTGGAGCACTGAGCTGTAATGCCTGCACATATGGCACGCATACTGACAAATGTGATACTTCGAATGTAACGCACACGAACACGTGCGACATCACGCTCACGTTCATGATATTTCGTCGCGATGTAGACGTGCTCGTTCGCACGGACCGCTAGCTCGAATGGCGCAACCATACTTCATCATTGACGATTCTAGTTCACCCTCTCCTGCCCTTCACCCGAAAAAGATGCTCACAACCGAACAACAGAACCTCATCGCCAAGCACCTGAACACCCGCGCCCAACGACCGAAGTGCCCGGTCTGTGGCACAACGACATTGCGGGTGCAGCCACAGGTGGTCGAACTTCCAACCGCCGAGTCTGACTCCACCATTCGCCGAGTCGTTATCACGTGCACCTACTGTGGTCACGACATGTACTTCTCACCTGAGGTCATGGGGCTCACGATCTCCTGACGTTTATCACCGCGTCTAAACCCGCCCGGTCATGCTACCATTCTGCCGAAAACAAACCGAAGCCGGGATATCACGCTCCGGAGTGCTTCGAGGAACGGCGCTTGCGACCGGAGAAACCCTTTATCGTGAAAAGACGATTAGAGGAGGAAACCTCTTTCCAATACTAGAATATAGGGCATCAGTCGATCTTGTTATGACAGGATGCATCAACTAACCAAGGTACACTCATGGATCTCTTTGCGACCGCCTGGCCGTGGTATGTGGCTGGCCCTATCATCGGGTTAATGGTACCCACGCTACTCCTGCTGACCGGGAAAGCGTTTGGGATTTCGTCGAGCCTCAAGCATACGTGTGCTGCGACGCTCCCGACGAAAGCCGAGTATTTTCAGTATGACTGGCGCGCCAGCGGCCTATGGAATCTCGTCTTCGTCGCGGGAATCCTGGTTGGCGGCGTAATCGCCGTGCAGGTTCTTGGAGGCGGAGGCCCGACGGGCATTTCAGACGCGACGCAGACGGATTTGCGCGCGCTCGGACTGGTCGATTTCTCAGGACTCGTCCCGCCAGAGCTGTTTAGCTGGAGTTCGCTGACGACCCCCGCAGGGTTCGTTGCTATCGTCATCGGCGGATTTCTCGTCGGATTTGGGGCCCGGTATGCCGGTGGATGTACATCTGGGCATGCCATTATGGGACTGGCTTCCCTCCAGTTGCCCTCGCTCATCGCCGTCATCGGCTTCTTTATTGGTGGACTGACGACGACGTACTTCCTGCTCCCGCTAATTCTGTAGCAGCGGCTCCCGCCCCCATCATCGCCCTACCTCCACTGCTTTTCCGACCATGTCTACTTCTACACAGACGCAGTCGACCCAGGCCCCGTCCCTCCGAACGGGCGACGTAGCGATCTACTTCGCTATGGGTATCGTTTTTGGCATCGTGCTCATCTTTAGCGAGGTCGTCTCCTGGTTCCGGATCCAGGAAATGTTTCGGTTCCAGTCCTTCCACATGTACGGCATCATTGGTAGCGCTGTGGCCGTGGCAGCCGTGAGCATTCAGGTCCTCAAACGGACAAACGCTCGCACGATCCGAGGCGAGACAATCACAATCAGCGATAAGCCCTGGAATAAGGGGACAAACCAGTTGCTCGGTGGAATCGTGTTCGGCCTCGGCTGGGGGCTCCTTGGCGCCTGCCCCGGACCGATCTACGCTCTCATCGGTGCGGGTATCACTCCGCTCATCGTCGGGCTGTTCGCTGCTCTGCTCGGTGCGCTGACGTACGGCCACCTGAAACCGAAGCTGCCTCACTAGCCCGCAGCATTATCCGAACGATCCGGATGTGTGCGTTGGCGGAACAACCCTCACGTTGTTCTCCCGGCGCGCACGTCAGGGATCGCCCCGCAGATTGTTAGCGACAAATCCTTTAGTGTACCATGGCGACCTGTCATAACATGATGCGACATAGGCAACAGAAGCTGCCTGCTACCGCGATGGACGGATCCAATGCCGCCCGGTGTCTGCGCAACCATTGACGAGGCGAGATGAGAAAACTGCATCGTATATCGCCGGTTCAGACTCGGTGGTCGACGAATTAAGTTTCATCTTGTGAACGACCTTACGGCTCTCGCCCCTTTCCACTGCTCGCGTTTTCCACAACCAAACGAAATCCTATCATGCTATTCCGCCAGATTTTCGACGAGAAACTCGCCCAGTACGCCTACCTGATCGGGTGTCAGCAGACGGGAGAAGCCATCATCATCGACCCGGAGCGAGACATCGATCAGTACCTCGACCTCGCGGAAGAGGAAGGTGTTGAGATTGTTGCTGTCACGGAAACGCACATCCACGCCGACTTCCTGTCCGGAGCACGCGAATTCGCGGAGCGGCTCAATACAAAGCTGTATCTCTCGGATGAGGGTGACGAAAACTGGAAGTACGAGTGGGTCAAGCAAGACCGCGAAGCCGGCGGCTCGTATGACTACGAGCTTCTGTACGACGGTGACGTCATTACCATCGGCAATATCGAAATCCAGGCCGTCCACACGCCCGGCCACACGCCGGAGCACATGTCCTTCCTGGTAACGGACAAAGGTGGGGGCGCAACGCAATCCATGGGAATCGTCACCGGAGACTTCGTCTTCGTTGGTGATCTCGGGCGTCCGGACCTGCTCGAGTCCGCTGCGAAAGTTGAGGGCGCGATGGACCCGTCGGCTCGAACCCTGTACGACTCCGTGCAACGCTTCATGGAGCTGCCGGACTTTCTTCAAGTCTGGCCCGCGCACGGTGCCGGCTCGGCCTGCGGTAAAGCCCTCGGGGCCGTGCCACAGTCGACCATCGGATATGAGAAGCAGTTCAACCCGATGATCGATGCCGCGAAGCGAGATAAGGACACGTTCGTCGACGCGATTCTCGAAGGCCAGCCGGAGCCGCAGATTTACTTCGCCCGGATGAAGCGCGACAACAAGATGGGCGCACCGGTTCTCGGCAAGCTTCCGTCGCCGAAGCACATTACGGCGCGCGAGCTCAAGGAGGTCGCCGAAGATGACGACGCACTCATCATCGACACGCGCCTCGATCGCTCGGCCTTCATGAAGCGTCACATCCCGGGAGCGCTCTATGCGCCGATGAACAAAACGTTCAACACGGTCGTCGGCTCGTTGGTGGAAGACGAAACCCAGCCGATCACGCTGATCGTGGACGAGGAAGACGTAGAGGAGGCCGTTCGAGACCTCGTCCGCATTGGCTACGACAACGTCGTTAACTTTGCCAGCACGGAAACACTGGAGCGCTACTTCGACGAAGACGGGCCGGTCGCTACGATCGATGAGATCGACTTCGACGCGGTCGACGAACTCCGCAAGCAGGACGACGTGGCGGTTCTGGACGTGCGCTATCGTTCAGAATTCGACTCCGCCCACGTGGACGGTGCGCTGAATGCGTCATACACGCGGATGCCGGAGTACGTGACGGACCTTCCGGAAGACAAGACGTTCCTCGTGCACTGTGCCAGCGGCGCGCGAGCGGCTGCAGCAAGTGCGTTCCTGCAGTCTGCCGGGCGCAACGTTAAGTACGTGAACGACGTGTTCGCAGACTACAATGCCCGGAAGCAGGCTGTCACGGCCTAACGTCCGGTAGATCTTCCGCTTGGTCTGGTGTGGGACCCGTTGTGGTTCCAACCGCGCCATCAGACGTGAGCGGACTGGGGGTGGCGAGATCCACATCGGGTCTGTCGCCCTCGCCCCGGGGCTCGGCTCCGGGGCGACAGGTCTCTTCGATGCCTCGGTGGCTCTGAGACCTGTCGCTTCGGAGCCCGCCCACAGTCGCAACCCATTTTTCTACGCTCTAAGACCATCACCCGATCGTGTACGCAGCCTGGTTCGGCGCTCTTCTCGTCGGTCTCGTACTGGGACTCCTCGGCTCCGGCGGATCCATTCTCACCGTCCCGGTGCTTGTTTACCTCGTCGGTGTCCCCGACAAGCTTGCTATTGCCGAATCGTTGGGGATCGTCACGCTGATTAGCCTCGTCGGTGCGATTCCGTTTGCCTACCGGAAAAAGGTGAGCTGGCGTAACGTTGGCCTATTCGGTGTGCCCGGCATGGTGGGCGCATACGGCGGCGCGTACCTCTCCAAATTCATTCCCGGTTCCGTTCAGCTTGCCATTTTCGCACTCGTCATGCTTCTGGCCGCGGTGATGATGTTTCGGCGCCCGGGCGTCGGGTCGCGTGACGATAGTTCTCCCCGGCTCTACTGGAAGATTATGCTCGACGGCCTCGTGGTCGGCGTCTTGACCGGACTTGTCGGTGTCGGCGGTGGGTTTCTCATCGTCCCTGCCCTTGTGCTGCTAGGCGGTCTGCCTATGCATCTCGCCATCGGCACCAGTCTCATGATCATCGCGCTGAAAAGCATCAGCGGATTCGTAAAGTACATTGATGTCATGCATGAGGCCGGCTTCTCGATACATTGGGACCTTGTCCTGATCTTCGGTGCGATCGGCATCGTCGGAAGCTTCATCGGAGGGAAGATCGGCTCATACGTGCCGCAGGCTCGACTCAAGCGTGGTTTCGCAATCTTCCTCGTCCTGATCGGGGTCGTCATCCTCTGGCAGAATGCAGCCAAGCTGTTCGGCTGAGACCTGAAGGGGCTCGAGCGGATTTATTCACCAGCCAATCCCTGCTATGCCTCGCCTCGCCTCCCTCTTCCCCATCGCTGACCAGCTCAGCTCGTACAGCCGTGACGCGCTACGTGGCGATCTCTCGGCGGGCCTCACTGTTGGCGTCATGCTGATTCCGCAGGGAATGGCCTACGCCTTGATCGCGGGGATGCCTCCGATCTACGGCCTGTACGCATCGCTTGTCCCGCTCGTCGTCTACGCGCTGTTCGGCACGTCTCGCCAGCTTGCGGTCGGCCCGGTCGCGATGGTGTCGCTGCTCGTTGCTGCCGCCGTGGGCCCGCTCGCGAATGGAGACGTGAATGCATACATCGGATTCGCCCTCCTCCTCTCCCTGATGGTCGGCGTCCTTCAATTTGGGCTCGGGATTACGCGCTTCGGGTTTCTCGTCAACTTTCTTTCGCACCCCGTCCTCAGCGGGTTTACCTCCGCGGCTGCGCTGATCATCGGACTCAGCCAGCTGAAGCACCTGCTCGGCGTCGATATCGAGCGATCGCACTACATCCACGAGATTTTGATTGCGGCCGGCCAACAGATCGGCGACGTGCACGTGATCACGCTCGTGATTGGCGTCGGAAGCATCCTTCTGCTTGTCGCACTCCGACGATGGCTACCGATGATTCCGGGTGCCCTGGCGGCCGTTGCTCTCTCGACCGGGGCAGTCTGGGCGTTCGGCCTCGCCGATGCCGGAGTAAACATCGTGGCGTCGGTCCCAAGCGGTCTGCCGTCCCCATCCCTCCCGCCCCTCGACTTCGCAGCGGCCGAATCCCTGATCCCGTCCGCCCTTGCCATCGGACTTGTCGGCTTCATGGAGTCGATCGCGGTCGCGAAAGTCTACGCATCACGCCACCGATACGAGGTCGACGCAAACCGCGAACTGGTCGGGCTCGGGCTCGCGAACATAGCCGGTGCGTTCTTCAGCGCGTACCCCACGACGGGAGGCTTTTCGCGAACCGCCGTCAACGACCAGGCGGGCGCGAAGACGAATCTCGCCGCCATTGTCAGCGCGGCCATTATCGCACTCACGCTCCTGTTTCTGACGCCACTATTTTACTACCTCCCCAAAGCGGTGCTTGCGGCGATCGTGATGGTCGCCGTCTTTGGGCTCATTGACTGGGAAGAAGCCGCATTTCTCTGGCGCGTGGACCGAAAGGACTTCGCGCTCATGATTCTGACATTCTTTGCCACGCTGTCCCTGGGGATCGAGGCGGGAATCCTCGCGGGCGTCATCGTCTCTCTGATTGTCGTGATCTACCAGAGCTCGAAGCCGCATACAGCGATGATGGGACGCCTTCCCGGCACGGAGACCTATCGCAACCTGAAGCGGAACCCGAACGCACTCACAGACTCCTCCGTCGTGATCGTCCGTATGGATGCCGGACTCTACTTCGCGAATGTGAACGCGTTCAAAGATCTCGTGGCGAAAATCGGTGTGGAGGATGAGGCGCTAGAAGCACTCGTGATCGACATGTATCCCGTCAACACGCTGGACTCGACCGGCGTCCACACGTTGGGTGAAGTCGTGGGAATGCTCCGACGGCAAGACGTAGACGTTTATTTCTCCGGCGTGAAAGGGCCCGTCATGGACGTACTGAAACGAGCGGGACTTGCCAATACCATCGGACACGAATACTTCTTCCACGAAGTCCACCAGGCCGTCGAGGCTGCGGAGGAGAAATCATCGACCTCGTTCGGTGAACTCAACACGTCGTCCCGTGAACCGGCAGAGGCCTAACGTTAACCATGCAGTCGCGTCAAACACCGTTTGCCCCGAGTGTTGGATGTGTCATCCGCCTCGTATGCGATGACAGCTAGCACTCGGTGAAACGGGGCTGACGGTTAACTCAGTAAAGATCGGACGAACGAGTAGACAAGCGGAGCGGCGATCTGCAGATTAAGGGAGTGTTACCACCCATTTCCTGCAGAACATCGTTCGTATGCTGATGCTACTGCCCGCATCCGTGCTCCGCCGCTGTCTCTTGATCGGTCTTCTCGTTCTGCTCTCACCCATCATAAGCCAGGCACAGTCCGACGCGAAGGAGCCGGATTCCTCCGCGGCCGTGCCGCGAGGGCCCGTCTTTGCTGTAGAGGGAGCGACGATTCGGCTTGGAGCTCTGTATCAGGTGGACGCCACAGCACAGGACACCGACAACCCATCGGGCTTCGACATCCGGGCCGCGCGGTTACGGATGGCGGCAAAAAGCCACGGCGTCGAGGCGTTCTTGCAAACGGATTTTACAAAAACAACGCCGCTGTACGACGTTCGTGTCCGGTACACGCCCATCAAGCAAATCCGTCTAACCGCTGGGCTTTTCAAGTCTCCATTCTCTCGGTCTCATCTATGGTCTCGCTCCGGCATCCCCCTGGTTGAGCGTCCGGTCGCTGTCGATGCGATTGCACCTCGCAGGCAGGTCGGCTTCGAGTTGCAGGCTCGCGATGCCTCCGAACGCGTGTCTCTCCGTGCCGGCATATTCAACGGGACGGGCCGTACCCCGCGGAGCAATGACGACAACAATTTTCTTTACGTCGGTCGCCTAAAGCTGAAGCAGGACGTGGCCCGCGCCACCTTCTCTCTTGGGGCGAATGCAGCTTACAGCATTGACAGTGACGTGAATCTTGGAGCATTGAGCTCCTCCTTCTCCGGCACACGTGCTGTCTTCGGTGCCGATGCGTCGATCACGAGCGGACTCTGGCTCTTCGCCATCGAAGGCCTCGCAGCAAACGTGTCGCCGGATGGTGGCCTCGACCGAAGGGCAACGGGTGGCTACGTCGTTGCGGGAGCCCCACTCTTTTCTTCCTCGCTACAGATCGTCGCACGCTATCAGCGATTCTATGCAGATATCGCTGGAGAATCTGACCAGGAATGGATCGAAGCGGGCCTCAATTACCGGCCGGCTGCTGCCGTACGATTCCAACTCACGGGAGGCGTACCGTACGACAAATCTCCCAGCCCCGATGATGGACCGCGCGCTACACTGAGATTTCAGTTTGCGCTAAATTAGCCGTGCGGATCTGCATCCGTGTTTGCCATGAAAACCGGACGATACGCGGACTGCTTACCCGATGAACACCTGGAATGCCATCATCGCGGCAATAGCAAGCGTGACGGTGACGGCGATATAATTCGGACTGGCCTCTTCGAGTGCCTCGGGCACGAGCTCCGAGAAGACCATCCAGATCATCGCTCCGGCCGCAATCCCAAGCCCCACAGGAAGCACCGGGCGAAACCATGCGACAAAGAGAAAGGCCGGGACAGCCATCAGCGGCTGAGGGAGACTCGAGAAGATACTCCACAGGCCCGCTCGCCAGATCGGTTCGCCGCGGGGTACCAAGACGAGCGAAATCGCTACGCCCTCCGGGATGTTGTGAACGGCAATCGCGAGACTGATGAACGCACCGAATTCAGACGTTTGGCCAAAAGAGACCCCTACTCCGATCCCTTCCGCAAAGGAATGGACTGTCATGATGCCGACGATAAGAATCGCCTTCAGGGCTCCAGCACCCGCGAGCTCGCCAACATGCGAAGTCTCTTTTTCCGGAAAAAACCGGCGGCTAACAACGATCCCAATCAATCCGGTTACCACACCGAGCATCGTGCGTGGCATACCATAACTCACACCTTCGAAAATCAAATTGAAGCTCGCGGCCAACATTAAACCCGCGGCAGCGGCGTTCCCGAGCCCTACCCAGCGAGTCGGGACATCTCGAAGAAAATATAGCGGCAAGGCACCGAGCCCCGTCGCTACGGCCGTGATCGAAGCATAAAGCAGGACCGTCCAGACGGTCGCATCCATAGAGGTTAAAATGATGCGATGAGGGTGAGATCGGGGTACGAAACAGAAGGCGACGGCTACTTTTTGATGGACGCCCCCGGCTCGTACGCGTGCAGCGACGGATTTAGAAGGTCTCCCCACGTATCGTCGTACGGATGAACCTCTCGCACCGTTGAATCGCCGCGTACCACACGCCTCCCTTCATTCACCCACCGAAAGATCGAGCCACGCACGTTGCTGACATTCCGAAATCCAGCATCTTGAAGGCGGTCAGCCACGCGCGCGGATCGGTAGCCAACGGAGCAGTACACGACGATGGGAGCATCACGGCCCATCGAATCAAACTCAGAAAAATCGGTCGTCGACGGATCGATGCGGCGGGCTCCGGGGATATGACTGACTTCGTACTCTTCTAGTGTTCGGGCATCAAGGAGCACGATAGAGTCGGAGGCAGCGAGGCGCTCAGCGAGAGAGTCGGTCGTAATCTCGGACACGTCGCTAAATCGAGTCTCGATCAGCCGGTCGACAGCGCTCCACTTCGTCTCTTCACTGCAGCCGGTGTAGAGAAGCGTCAGGGACAGAACGGACAGAAGCCAAGCGCGCATGTGAGCCACCGTTTGTGATCCGTAACGACGGGAAGAGTCAGTTACTGGATGATTCATCGGATGGATCGTCCTGGACGCTGGCGTCAAAAACAGGTTCGAAGTCCCGCAGCGGCATGCCGGCGTGGGCGGTATCGTCCTCGGCACGCTCAAGCTCCAGTTCGTAGGCTACGCGGTCGCTGCGATAGTAACGGCGCTGAAAGTACACATACTTGCCGCCTCGAGAGCAGGAGGTGCGCTCAATAACGAGAACCGCGGTTCCGGGAGACACGTCGAGGTGAGACGCGACATCGTCCGGTGCGTTGGCAGCGGTAATGCGATAATGCCCCCGCGTGATTGGGATGTCGTAGTCCTGCTCCAGGATCCCGTAGATGGTTTCATGCTCGAGGTCATGTCCATCGAGAAGCGACGCGTAAAACGCCGGCATCCACGTACGGTCGAATGCGATGGGCGCTCCGTCGCCGAGACGAAGGCGGTCGAGTCGAACCAGTCGTGCGTCCAGATCCTGGTCTAGCCGTGATGCAACATACCCTGGCACCTTCTCCGGCTCGAAGTGCGTGACGCGAGACGACGCCTCCAGCCCCGCCTGCGCCATGTCCTGCGCAAAATCTGTCAGGCGAACGAGCCCCTGCGTCTCGTGACGTTCTTCGACGAAGGATCCGAGCCCCTGCCTCCGGTAGATATATCCCTCGTGCTCCAGCGTCTGCAGGGCTCGACGAACCGTCACGCGGCTGACATCGAAGGTGGTGCCCAGTTGCTTTTCGGAGGGTAACTTCTCGTCGACCTCGTACACCCCGGTTTCGATTTGCTCGCGAAGGTAATCGCTGATTTGTTCATGGCGAGGACGTCCGGATTCAAGTTCCATGGGGGGACCCGTTTGGGCAGAAAGAAAACGGTCTAAGAGACGACCAGCCGGAGGCACCCGACTTTGGTGGCGATACACGTAATAACAGGTCGAAACTACTGGAAGGTTCCACACGCTCAGAACATTCTTCGTCCAGAAGCTCATCCGTCGAGATGCCGTACCTGACACGTTCACTCGAGCGTGGGTCATTTCAGCACTCCCCGGCGCAGCTGCTCCGAAATGTACGGGAGGATGTGGGTATGAGAGTGTGAGGGTGCGTCATGGTCGACGATCATGCTGAATCCAAATGATCGTCTCCGGATGCCGTGCCTCGGATGTGGGGCCGACTCGATCGAAAAAAGGAAAGAGACGCAGGAATCAACGTTTTCTGCCACCTTCACAACCTGTTTGGCGGATGGATCGCGAGATCAACCAAGCCTTGTATTGCGAACGGAGCGAGGACCGACCGGCGGGAGGTCCGTACCGTTGGATCGCCGAAGGCTGTCCGCCAAACAGGTTCTCACGCCTGCGAAACGCTTACACAGACGCTCGTGACCCCGACATTGTCATTTGGATTTGGTATAACGCCTCATTTCCGAGACGCATGAGATCCGTTTTTCGATGACATATGGAGACATTCCGGTTTGATATCAAAACGGTCCGGTAGCTAGCCGTCGAGAATGAACATTGAGCCCAACTATATATCGCCATAGAGAAAGCCGAGACGTACCATCAAAGGCGTGTGCCCACGATGGCGTCTCGGCTTACGATTGAACGACCGTCGGTTGGAGACGGCATTCGAGATGTACGATAGATCTATCTTGCGGAATCCGCTCAGGTCACCGTCGAAGAAATTCGGTTCACCCATGAATCGCGATCCTCCCCACCCGGCCTCCCGTCCAGACTCTGTTCAGATCCGTTGGTTGAGTTTCGCATCGATCGAAGTCGGCTTTTCAACTCAGCCCAATCATTTTCCAGCTTCTCAATTAAGCGGCTGCGCGTCGCGTCCGAAAGCGTCTCGTAGGCACTCCCTCGGAGTGCACGCAGTGCTCGCGCGTGATGACGCAATGCGCGTCGAACGTCGTCTTCTCGCCATGAATCCACCGACTGCGAGGAGCCGGAGGACCGAGAGAGCGAGAACGGCAACGATGTTCCTGAGGGCGTCGTGGAAGCGCTCATTCGTCGAGGGGATTTGATGAGAAAAGGTCAATCGACTGCTTCAGGCTACGGCAAAATTACCGGTACGTGACATTAGTCCATATATGAAGTGGAAGCGGTTCCAGAAGGGTCATGTTGATCATTGCAATCCCTGGCGCCTCGACAGCCCCAGGCCATGTTGCTGTTGCTTATGCTACGGAAGCCGTGTGTGTTGTGCTTCAGGCAATCATCAAGCCATCGCAATGAAATGGCTAATCATGTATGCGGGGAATCCCCCACACGGGCGTCGGTCTCCGGTGCATGTCGTCAATCAGACCGTCGGGGCGCTGCGACCTCTCCTCCGCAGCCACATGAAAATGCCCCCAGGTTAAACCGGATGCATCGTTCGCTCCGCGCCGTCATCCGTTCTCGCATGGCTGGCTCGCGGTTGCACAATGCACGGACCGATCGTCTCAAAAACGATACACGCTTTCTTCGCGACAAACCATGGAGCGTGACGATGGCGGTACGTACGCTACGTTCCGTGGCCTAAGCCATCACGGGCGACTCAGCATCCCTCCGTCGATATCGATTACGCCCGCAGATCATGAGACGAATCACAGGTCCAACGTGTCCAGTTGTCCGTTCGCCGTGCATCAATGGCTGCTCTCTCGAACGAACGCACACGCCCCCCATTCGAATGTATTGATTTCCTTCGTCCCCACAAAGCGAATGGCAGTGCCGAAGATCGGGGACGGTCTCCCTTCTGCCCACAATCGTTCTGTGCGATGATGCGGTATCACGAAGGGCGTTCTCGTTTTCCGCAAACGAGACACGCAGCGCGCAGTCTGTCGTTCAGCACTCCATGAGGACGTTACGTGTGTGCAGACTTCGCATTGCACATGGATCACGCGCGGATCTCGCGGGTCGTTCTTTCCCGCCGAAGCCAGACTATTCAAAACCCTCTTCGCTTTCCCTTGCCTGTGTCCGCTGACGGTCGCTCCTCTATTGCGCCTCCCGCCCCGCTCCGTGGAATTGACAACTCCTCCTTTGCCCACTTCAGCATCGTAAAGCGTCTCCCCGAGATTCTGCGGCGGGTCCTGCATGACAATACGTTTCCTCCGGGTGTGGAAGAATCGCTGATGCGCTTGCACGCCGAGATTCCCGGCACTCCGCTCCATCCAATCGACGAGAAGGGCGCCCCGGATCTCGACGCGTGGGCAGCGCACATCGACAACCTAGACGGCGAAAACTGGCTCGAGGTACCATGGTTCTTTGCGGAAACGTACTTTTATCGCCGGATCGTAGCGGCAACCGGTTACCTTACGAAGCCGCTCCACCATGTCGACCCGTTTAGCTATCAAAAATCGGCCGGCCTGCGAACGAACAGGGCGTCTATTCGACGATTTGCGCGAGTCGTGGAAGACGCTCTACGGGAGCGGCCTCTGACTCAAGAAGCGATGGGTGCCCTCCTTGCTCAAAGCCTCTGGGGAAACCGTGCGGACCTCAGCCTATGGGCGGCCGACGACGATGATCGAGGCCCTCTGGATCAATCCGACGACCACCTCTTCGTTGACGATCGAGATCGCACGGCACGCCTTCTCCGGAACCACGCTCCAGATGCCCGTCTCCTGTTCGTTGCGGATAACGCAGGGCTCGAACTCGTGGGAGATCTCTGCCTCATCGACGGCCTGCTCACGGGCGGCATCGCTTCACAGGTGAGAATCCATGTGAAGTCGCACCCAACGTTCGTTTCGGACGCGGTTCACGCAGATGTAGGCGCCACGATCACGTTTCTGCGCGACTCGATCAATCGCCACGCGCAAAAGCTCGGTGGACGCCTTCAAGAGCACGTAGACGCGGGACGCATCGCGGTTGAGGACGACTTCTACTGGACCTCTCCTCTTCCACTCTGGGAGATGCCCGCCCGTATCAGTGAGATGATGCGAGAGCACGATCTGACAATTCTGAAGGGAGACGCAAATTATCGCCGTATGCTCGGCGATCGACACTGGCCGTACACGACCCCGACCGAGGTCGCGACAAGCTATCTTCCAGCCCCAACCCTGGCGCTTCGAACCATGAAGGCAGAAGTCGCCGTCGGTTTATCTCAGAACGATATGAATCGCGCCGCCCTTTCCGGCCAAAACTGGGCGACGAGCGGCGAATGGGGATTTGTCCAGCTGTCATCGCGCGGCGGTTCATCCTCGGCGTGAGTGTTCAAACTGCAAGACGAAATCCACGCAGAGGGGATCACCGCGTACGGCCGTGCGACGCCTACGTCTCGGGTTGGGACACGAGAACGAGTGTACTTCGTCCGGCCATGGGGTAGCGACTTACCTCTTCCAGGCGAGGCGCATCCCCGATCGCGTACAGGTCGGAGGGGCTGGGCCGGGCCGTATCCGCTACTCGGTGCCAGCATGCACCCGTCGGTGGGTGGGGCAGCAACACATTCGCCGATTCGGGCCCGGCGTGAAATACGGCGACGAGATCCGGACCTTGGGGATCGCGGATATGCATTCCAAGCGTCCGGGCGTTTGGATCGTGCCAATTTACCGTCCGCCCGCGAGCATCAAACCACTCGACGTCTTGAGAGCTGTAGGATCGTCCGGCGCGAAGCATGGGCAGTTGCTTGCGAAGACGAATCGCTTTCCGCGTGAACTGGACGAGATCGTCGTACGCCTCGCGCCGTTGCCAATCGAACCAGCTAGTCTCGTTATCCTGGCAATATGCGTTGTTGTTTCCGCGCTGCGTCCGGCGAAATTCATCTCCCCCAAGAAGCATTGGTACCCCTCGCGAGAGTAGCAGCGTGAGAAGCATGTTGCGAACCTGCCGATTCCTCGTACGCTCGATCAGAGGGTCGTCGGAGGGGCCTTCTACACCGTAATTATTGCTGTAGTTGGCATCCGTGCCATCCCGATTGTTCTCGCCATTCGCCTCGTTGTGCTTGTGGTTGTAGCTCACGAGGTCGTTCAGCGTAAATCCGTCGTGGCTGGCGATGTAGTTGACGCTCGAATGGGGACCTCGGCCGGACGATGCATACAGGTCGGCACTACCGCCCAATCGACTTGCAAGATCGCTCACAAGGCCTGCGTCACCTCGCCAAAAGCGCCGCACGGTATCGCGATACGGCCCGTTCCACTCCGCCCACCGGTCGCGCGAGAACGAGCCGACCTGGTACGCCCCAGCCGCATCCCAGGCTTCCGCGATGATCTTCACATCGCGCAAAATGGGGTCCTCGGCGATGCGCTCCGTCAGCGGGGGATCCGCGAGGAGGCTTCCATCCTGGTCCCGGCCGAGAACGGAGGCGAGGTCAAATCGGAAGCCATCCACATGCATCTCCATGACCCAGTATCGTAGCGAATCAAGGATGAGATCACGCACGACGGGATGATCGGCTTTGACCGTGTTGCCGGTCCCCGTAAAGTCACGGTACCATTGTCGGTCCTCCTCAAGCAGATAGTAAATCGAGTTTTCCAGCCCACGCCACGAGAACGTCGGACCGAGGTGATTCCCTTCCCCGGTATGATTAAACACGACATCCAGAATCACCTCGATACCGGCAGCGTGCAGGGCATGAACCATCTGCTTAAACTCCAGCACCTGCTCGCCGCTCGTACCCGCACTGGAGTAGCGGCCTTCCGGCGCCATAAACGCAGCTGGATTGTATCCCCAGTAATTGGTGAGCGGCTCTCCGGTCACCGGATTCGCCCGAGTCAACTCCCGGGGGTTGAACGCCTGTACTGGAAGGAACTCGACCGCTGTAACGCCGAGCGACTGCAGATATGGAATCTTTTCAATGATACCGCGATAGGTGCCCGGATTGGCGACCCCACTCGACGCGTGTTGCGTAAAACCACGCACGTGGATCTCATAGATGATCGTGTCCGACCACGGGTGACGAAGTAGCGTATCACCTTGCCAGTCAAAGTGCTCTCCTGTGATGACGCACTTCGGGGTTTCGGCGGCGTTATCGTGCTCGTCTGCGTCCCATCCCCCGCCTTCGTCGGATCGGTGGAATCCGCGCGCCTTCTGAAAGTCCCAGTTTTCCGTGCCAGCGATCGCCCGCGCATATGGGTCGATGAGAAGCTTGTGCGGGTTGAACCGGTGTCCACGCCCGGGGGCCTGAGGCCCGTCCACGCGATACCCGTACAACGTTCCCGGAGCCAGCCCCTCGACCCAGACGTGCCAGATATCACCGGTCCGGTTGGCCGTTGGATCGAGCCCGATGACCTGTGACGGCTCTCCATGCAAGGGCTTCTCATAAATCTCCAGCCAGACCTGCGTAGCATGACGGCTGAAGAGAGCGAAATTGACGCCTCCATCTCGGATTTCGGTACCCAGTGGAAGTGGCACGCCGACGCGAACGCTACCGGTTTCGAGAAGTCCCTCCGCAAATGCCCGGTAGCCGTGCCCTCGCTCTTTGCGGGCACGTTCAACGGCAGCAACGAATTCAGCTGAATCGTTCGATTCGGTAGACATGATAGGTAAGCTATTTCCCCGTTCGCGACAACGACCACAAACAGCGGCGGCGCCCTCCGAACGACCCAGGCCCGAAAGCCAGGATCGCCACGTAGAAGGACGCCGCAATATACGCTATGTACGGGAGAAATGTGCGTTACGCCTCTCTCCAGTTACGCAACGCACGTCACCCCACGAAGGAGCGTAGACGCTGTAGCCCGCCAGGAACGGCCGGCATAGGGAGAATCAAAGTTATTCATTCGGCACACTTGGATGTCTATCATGCTTCGATGATGCTGATAATCAGACGCGTTGTCCGATCAATTTCGACGATGCGTTCAACCAGTGTTTCTGCTGCTACGGGTGCAATCAATCCTTGCCGTTTGCGATAAATGATGTCCAGTCGGGCCTCCTCAAGATCCACGAGGAAACTGCGAAGGACTTCGGCTTTTGCTGTGGCCGTCGGCGCATTTTTCAAAACATCCGGGAGTGATCCTGCCGTTACCGAGTCTGTAACCGAAGCTTGACTGTCCAGCGGGGCGGACACGGAAGTGCTGCTTGACGTTGTGCTGGTTGTGTCCGGCTCCGCCTCCCCGGTGCTGTCCACCGAATCCGGTGCCTGTGACTGGATCACATCGGCAGACAACGGCGGCGCAGGTTCCGTAAGGGAGAGACGCTCAAGGTAAGATGCCAGCCCCTTCCGTTGACGCTTGTACAGCGGACGAAGCAGGCTTGACAGGGCATCTCGGTCCCGGCGAACGAACACCGGAATCTCATCGAGTGGTGCTTTCACGTCCAACTCCATGTCGCCGGGATACACGTCCTGGCTCCACAGGTGCATCCACTCTCCCGGGGGGAGATAAACGCGTCGCGCCGTCGTACTATCCGTAATCGGTGCCACAAGTACATCGGGCCCCAGAAAATACTGATCTTCCCGATCCGTACGGTTCGCTGAACGCGGGACTTCCAGCATCAGCGGTCGCATGACGGGAGTGCCCGTTTCTTTCGCCGTCTTGTACTGATGCCAGAGATATGTGCTCAGGGACGAATGCAGTCGCGAGTAGCGGCGAATGATCGACGCCATTTCGGGGTCGGCCAACCAGGACTCGACGCCATACGAAGCGTCGAGATGCATGGACGGCGTGAACGCCTGAAATTGAATCCATCGGGCGAGCGCGGATCGATGGACCGTCGTCGAATCCGTCGTCGGCGTGGCGGTCCACAGGGGAACGCCAGCAAAGCCAGCGCTCTGAGCACTGATCACAGCAGCCGGTAGTCCGGTCGTCGAGTCAAAATCTGCTGTCCATCCCTTCGACTGCACTAAGCTCAACGCTCTGGATGCGCCGGCATCAACGGCACGACCGGCGATGACAGGATGCTTCATTCCGGCGTCCTTAAATGCTTTTCTCGTACCATGGACATAGCGTTGGCGCCACGTTCGCCAGAGGCTCGACTCGGCTTCTCCGCCGTGATACAGTCCGCTGTCCGGCAATGCCACCTCGTTGAGAATCACACCATTCACGTCTGCGCGGGCAAGTTGGGCGACGTGATTCGTCCACCAGGACTCGGACTCGGGATGCGTGAAGTCGACGAGAGCAACACGGGCCGAGTCGCGATCGATGGTAGACGAGTCGTCACGCTGTGGTCGAGACGGCGATGGCATCATCAGGGGTGCCCCGGTGCTATCCGCCACCAGGAGTTGGCGGGCGGCCGCTTCTTCGAACGCGGACGTCCCGGATCGAACGAGCGGCCACACATCGGCCATCACGTTGAAACCCGCATCACGGAGCTCCGCTACGGCCATAGCCGTCGAGGCACCTGTGTCCCGCGTCGACGTGAGCTGAGCGGAAGACGTCGCCCATGCTTCATCGACAACATACGCAGACGAAGCGACGTCATACGCGCGGAGAAGCCGAGTGTCACGCTCAATTTTGTCCAGAGCGTCGAGGTTGTGGCGATGCTTCCAGACGCCGTACTGAGCCGTCGGCGGCAGCCCCATCCGTCCGGTGGACTCCGTAAATCGAGCAATGATTTCTGCCGGCTCGGGCGCGGTGTAAAAGTGGAATGTCACCGTCGCGCCCTCCGCCCAGAAGGTGAACAGGTCGGTCGATGTGCCGAAGTCGAGGCGGAAGTCTCCTTCGGTTGGGAGATAGACACCGTAGCCTCGACTACTGAGCGCAAACGGGACCACACTCGAATCCCGACGGCTGTCGAGCGCCGTACCTCGTCGGTCGAGCCTCGCGGATCCTGTAGCATGGCTGTAAAACCGCTCGTCGTCCGACGGGACGAAACCGTATCCGATTCGCTCGATGTCGGGCGGTCCTTCAATCGTAACCTTGCTCACCGTCTGGCCCGTCTCCACGCTGATGCGCAGAGGCGTGCCCCGCTCCGTCAGCGCAGCATAGACACCGGGCTTGCCATCTACAGCGTCCGCGCTTACGACGCGTTCCCAGACTCCACTGAAGTAGAGGCCAAATGAGGCAGACTTGTTTGCCCGCGGCGGGGCTCCGATAACAGACCGCGTATTGTCATCGAGCTTCAGGTTGATGCGAAATGGCTCCGGGTCGATAGAGACTGGTTGTGCAGTAACCGGCAGCATCGCCAGAGCGAGAACGGCTGCAGCAGAAATACCAGACCGAATGAAGGCGCGAAGCATCATCCAAGGCAACAGGCACAGGAAAGGGGAAGAGTCATTCCCCCGGCGGATAATCTCACGATCACCGATCAGATCCTGCAAGCATAGGACGGCAGATCACAGAACCTCTATGCGTTTGGGGGAATGTGTTGATGTATTTTGCAAGCCCGGTGCCAACACTCTCCGCACCTCGAATCCGTCGTCTCTATCAGCTTCAATCGGTCGCAATTGAGCAGAGAATGACGACTGCGAGCCGTCTAGATTTGAAACCCAGATATCCCGGGACAGCGGCGCCGCCGAGGCATCATTCTCGACATTCAGCGAGACATATGTCCAGCCGATCACCCCAGCGATGTAGGCCGTCGCTACGAGGACAATACCGGCGTACTGAAGCCATAAACGCAGTTTCCCCGACCCAAATGCCTCCCCCGTATATCTCTTTTCCTCCGCCTTCGGTTCTCCGTTGGCATGATCAGATACACTGCGATTGGACATGGAAGATGAACCCATCGGACGGCCCGTTTCGGATTGCGTTTATTAACATTTGGCCAACGCGATGTTGATGTCCAGGTTGCCGCCTCTCCTCGACTCTTCCCTACTTTGAACGACACTGTTGCATAATCGATATTCCGCGAGTCGTGATCATATGTATCACACGCCGTCTCAACGTGTATCACGCGACACAACCAGCTACATCATCATCGCACAATTAATGACACAGGAGTTTTTATTCTCGTTGGACTGCGGGCTCTACCGACTGTATCTTGATGAATAGAGCGAGGTGAACGCTCTTATCCTGAGCCGGTTAGCGCGTTCGTCCATTCGGCGCACGTACCCTATGGCCTCACTTACCTCGACGCTAACAGCCTACGCGACCGCTCCATGGCGACGGATGCGGTCGGTCGATCGCGGAATCGTGGCGCGAGATGCGGTGTCCGGTCTCACACTGGCCGTGGTGCTCCTTCCACAGGCCATTGCGTTCGCAATCCTTGCCGGACTTCCGGCCGAGACGGGCCTGGTCACGGCGGTGATCGGAGCGATCGTGGGCGCTCTCTGGGGATCCTCTGTGCTCGTGCATACGGGTCCAACATCTGCCGTCTCGCTGCTCGTTATGTCGTCAGTCGCGGCTACCGCCCCGGCAGATCCCTCGGCCATGGTCGTCGTCGCCGGACTTCTTGCCGTGATGGCCGGCACCGTACAGGTCATCCTTGGCGTCGCGAGGCTCGGTGTGCTCGTGACATTCGTCTCGGATGCCGTTATCGTTGGCTTCGCCGCCGGCGCGGGAATCCAGATTGCTGTGAGTGAGTTGCGACATGTCCTCCGCGTGGACGTCGCCGCCCGGGCGCTCTGGCCACGACTGGAGGCGATTCTGCAGCAACTACCTGACGTTCACCTTCCATCACTGGTCATCGGAACGGCGACAATAGCTCTTCTTGTCGGCATTCGTATGATTCGGCGATCATGGCCCGCCACGCTTCTCGCCCTGCTCGCCACGTCGGCCCTAGCCGCCCTCCTCGGCCCCTCACAGCTTGGACTCAACGTCATCGGCGCCCTCCCGACGGATCTGCCCCGACCTCAGTCCCTTCCCATCTTTGACGGGGCTCTCATCTCTTCCCTCGCCACCGGGGCACTCGCAATCGCTTCCATCGGCCTGATTCAAACGATGGCGGTCGCCCGCTCCTTACCGAATCCCGGCGGTGAACGACTCGACGCCAACCAAGAGTTCGTGGGACAGGGGCTCGCCAATATCGTCGCCGGCTGGTTCTCCGGCTTCTCGGTTTCGGGCTCCTTCTCTCGGTCGGCCGTTGCAGCGGAGACTGGCGCCCGCACTCCCCTCGCTGCCGTCATCTCCGGTGCATTCGTGCTGGCGTTCATGCTGCTATTCGGCCCACTCGGTGCTTACCTGCCACGGGCCGCCCTTGCAGGCATCCTCATCGTCGTCGCGATCAAAATGATCGACCTCGATCGGATCCGCCAGGTCGTCCGCAGCAGCCGGGGAGAGTCCGTGGTGATGAGCGTCACGTTTCTCGGAACGCTCTTCCTTCCCATCGACGTCGCTGTGCTTGCAGGCATTCTCACGGCACTCGGCCACTACGTCTTGCGAACGAGTGCTCCCGATGTCGTACCCGTCCGGCCGGATGAATGCTTTCGCCACTTCGTTCGACACTCGCCGCAGGATCCATGCACCCAGCTCGCGATCTTCGACATTCGCGGGGACCTGTATTTTGGCGCAACCTCACACGTAGAAGATACGCTCCTCTCGCACTGCGACGACCACCCAGACCAGCGATTTCTGCTTCTTCGAATGCAGGGGGTCAATCGAATCGACGTAAGTGGCGTGCGGATGCTGGAGCGACTGGCCGAGGATCGGCGTCGTCACGTCGGCGATCTCTACCTCACCCGTATCCAGCGCCCGGTTCTCCGCTTCATGATCAGCACGCGATTCCACGAGACGCTCGGTCGCGACCACTTCCTGAACGTAGATACAGCCGTCGACACGTTATTTCACCACGTGCTCGACCCAGCAGTCTGCGTGTACGAATGTCGCATGCGCGCCTTTCGAGAGTGTCAGACGATTCCTCGCCCGGACATCCCGCTCCATCTGCGCCCCGCTGCACACGTGCCCACCGACGATGAAGTCACCGTCGAGACCATCGACGCGGTCGATCTATGGCAGGAGTTGCATGGACATGGGATCGAGCCCCGCATCATTGATGTCCGCGAGCCGCGCGAATTTGCTCGTGGCCACATTCCTGGTTCGGAAAACATTCCGTATCTCAACCTTATTGCCGATCCCTCATGCGCAATGGACGGCACGGATCGCCCCATCGTTATCGTCTGCCGCGGTGGCCGTCGCAGTCGTAGCGCGGGCGTGCATATCGCACCGATCCACGACCGGCAGGTCCGTGTGCTGAAAGGAGGACTTCTTTCCTGGGAATCGGCGGATCTACTTACGGCCATGGGCACCCCATCACATTCAAAAACAATTGTACCGGGTTGACACGGATGGATACCCGTAATCTTGGACTGGACCTCGTGCGCATCACCGAAGCGGCTGCTATCGCCGCCGGACGGCACATGGGCTTTGGGGATGCCATTCGGCCCGACGGTGACGCGACCACCGCAATGCGGCGTGAGTTGAATACGCTGCCCGTAGACGGGCGGATTGTTCTTGGAGAACATCGAGAACTCAAGTCGGATCGTATGCTCCGGCATGGCGATGCCGTCGGAACGGGTCACGGCGATGCCGTGGATCTGGTCGTCGATCCGGTGGATGGCCGCAATTTGCTTGCACGCGGACTGCCGGGGGCTATTTCCGTGATCGCAGCCGCTCCTCGCGGTTCGATGTGGGCACCGGAACGCGCCGTCTATATGGAAAAGTTGGTCGTCGATCGGCACGCTGCATCGGCCATCGTTCCGGAATGCCTGGACGCGCCGGCGGCGTGGACGCTATCCCTCCTCGCGCGGGTCAAAGAAAAAGCCGTCCGCGACCTGGTCATTTTCGTTCTCGACCGACCGCGACACGCCGACCTCATCGACGAAATTCGTGCAGCCGGTGCGCGTGTGATGCTTCAGGCGGAAGGCGATGTCGCGGGCGCTCTCCTTGCCGCGTCGCCACGTCACCCAGGCGTTGACGCGCTCATGGACATCGGCGGGATCCCGGAAGGCGTCATCGCCGCATGTGCGGTACGGGCGCTCGGTGGAGCGATGCTCGGCCGCCTCGCCCCTCAGTCGCAGAAGGAACGGAGCGACCTGCGAACGTCCGGTCTCGATGAGTCAGCTATCCTGACCGCCTCCGACCTCGTCTCCGGTACGGACCTTTACTTCAGCGCGACCGGCGTGACGGACGGCCCCGTACTCCGCGGCGTGCACTACCACGGGCAACGTGCAGAAACGCACTCGCTCGTTCTACGGGCAGAAACCCGAACGCGGCGCACAATTCAGGCAGAACACCTGCTGGACGAGAATGCAGACCCAACGTGGCTCGGTCACGATACGAATTGACTGACCACGTCCGAAAGGCTGCACCAGAGTACAGTTGTCAACCCCCGGCTGCTACCTACCGGACACGTTCATTAGAGCGTATTTCCCGGCGCTGCCGCTCCGAAATGTGCGGGAGTATGTGGGTATGGAAGTGTGAGGGTGCGTCATGTTCGACGATCATACTGAATCCAAATGATCGTGTCCGGATGCCGTGCCTCGGCTGTGGGGTCGACTCGACCGGAAAAGGGGGAAGACACGCAGGAATCAACGTTTTCTGGCACCTTCGCAACCTGTTTGGCGGATGGATCGCGAAAACGTGAGCGCCGTCTTTTATGGTGATTCGCAAGCTTGAATCGGGGAGCCTTTCACAATGACGTCGTCGACCCGGCTCGCGAGATCAACCAAGCCTTGTATTGCGAACGGAGCGAGGACTGACCGGCGGGAGGTCCGTACCGTTGGATCGCCGAAGGCTGTCCGCCAAACAGGTTCTCACGCCTACGAAACGCTTCCACAGACGATCGTGACCCCGACATTGTCATTTGGATTTATTATAACGCCCCGTTACTAAGACACATGAGACGCACGAGGTCCGTTTGTCAATGACATACGGAGACATTCCGGTTTGAAATCAAGACGGTCTGATAGCTAAACCCGGCTGCTTGCGTTTTCCGAATGATACTGTCAGGATCGTCCAAGCCGTATCATCGCAGCGGCTCCCAGTTGGGAAGAGAAACGTTTCAACGGTATACGTTCAAACGTTTTCTGTTTTCGGGATGGCGCATCCACCGAGTCAAAGCCGTTGTAGACACCAACATTTTAAAGTCAAAAGATCCTGTTTGCCGCGTCAATGCGAGCGGATCACCGTCGGCTCTATGATCGTCATGAATGGCCGTGCTGAGGTTTTTGCAACTCATCCGCGAAGCAGGTTGGAAATGGTATTAGACATAGAAAAGCCCGTGTCCCGATGGGTCGGACACGGACTAACAGGTCAACCACATGCGAACGCTTGGATCAGGCGTCCTCGTGTCGGTCGATGTTTTCGTTCAGGTTCTCGTGCTCCCCTTCAATGATTCCGGTGACGAAGAGCCCGGTTTTGTTCTCGAGTTCAGCAATCGTGTGCGTGTCCGGTGCACGCCGATACTCTCGCTTGATAAACTCATCCTGAATCGCTTTTGACGCCGCCTCTTGCTCGTCGTCGGCCTGCGTGACATTCGTAAATCGGTCGAAACCGTCTTTCGTAAAGCCGATGACAGTGTATGTGGCCATAATCGGTGTTGGTCGGTCGAGGATTAGCGGAAAGAGTCATACGGGCTAAGGGGCTATAAGTGTTCGGAGATCAGTTCCGACCGGGACCGTGACATCCCTCGTCTTTTCGAGCGCTACACTT
The DNA here is from genome assembly GCF_002554795.1 of Longibacter salinarum. Classification (NCBI taxonomy): domain Bacteria; kingdom Pseudomonadati; phylum Rhodothermota; class Rhodothermia; order Rhodothermales; family Salisaetaceae; genus Longibacter; species Longibacter salinarum. The sequence goes on from NZ_PDEQ01000001.1 coordinate 784,809, forward strand.
CCTCCGTCACCGAGGCGTCAAGCCGCCGGGCGACGTCATCAATCAGAGCCGATACGCGCTGCAAACCAGAAGCACACGCCTCCGACGCCAGCAGACGCGTCTCCTCGTCGGGCGCAGGCGGCGGATCGAGTTCGCGCATGATGCGTCGGCGCTCCGCCTCCAGGCGACGACGCGTCGCTCCTACGTCGATGGAAACGTACAGCGTCTCCCCCGACCGAGAGGCCCGTGTCACATCGCCACGCAGAGCGTCCAGACTCAACGGTCCGACCGCCTCTTCGGCGACACCATCCGAGTCCCGACCGAAGTCCACGCGTCCAACCGTAACGGAACCTGCTACAACAACCATGTCGCCGTCGTCCGAGTCGAACCGAACCGGCTTATCAACCCAGTGCTCTGCGCTTTCTCCGTTGTAAGCAACCGGCACCTCGACGGCTGGAAGAACGAACTTTTTCTCTCGAAGGTGGGCGAGGTCCTCATTGATTGGATCGAGTTTCTCCGTCTTTGTCGCCTCGTACGCTTCGTTCGCCCGCTCGTACGTATCGACCTCCTCTCGGGCCGAATCGATCGCGTCTTCGATCCCCTGGAGGCGCAGATGAAACCCATCGAGCCATTCTGGCGCTGGGCTCCACCGCTCCTTCAGGTACCGATCGATTTTTAGCCGAACCACAGCCGTACAAAACCGAGCAACGGACGGCGTGTCGAGACCAGCGTCTCCTTCGTGCAAGACACGCCGGCAGTGCTCACACGCATCCAGAACGTCGTTGGCCTCCGCGTCGGTGAGAAATGGAGAAATTGGCTCCCCTTCGTCCCGAAACAGGTACAATTCGTTTTTCGCCCGGGTCAGCGCAACGTAAAAGAGGCGCCGCTCCCCTTCCATCAGGGTCTGCGGAGGAGCATCCGAACCGTCGTCTTCGTCCGTCTCCATCTCGACGCCCGTCAGGTTTGGAATCGTTCCATCGTTGCAGTCCGGGACGAAGACCACGGGCCACTCGCCTCCCTTTGCCCGGTGAATCGACCGTATTTCGAGGCTTTCCTCCCCGGGCCCCTGCTCCATCCGGTTGAATGAGATCTGCTTGACCCGCTCAAGCAACGCCTGCGTGGAACGTAGTCCTTTCGCAAAATGAACCAGCGACCGCGCGGTGCGGATGCGGTCATCGGCCGTTTCTTTGAAGGCGCTATGCCGCCGGATGTATCCCTCGTACCCCATGGAATCGATGAGCCACTCGACGGTCTCGCCGGCAGGTTCATCAAGGCGCCCGCGCAGGCCATCCATGACATCGAGAAAATCATCAACACCCTTTGCCGTCCGCGCATGCATGTCGTCGCGGAAGGAGTGCAACACATCCAGCACGGACGTCCGTTCCCGTCGCGCTCGGAGCTTGATGTTGTGGAGGACGGTGCCGGACACATATCGATTCGGCTCCAGCATCACCTTCTCGAACCGATCCAGATACTGTCGGACGCGTCGACTGTCTTGAAACCACCCCTCCTCACGAACCCGTCGATCGAGAACGGCGAAAAACAAGTGTCGCAGGAGCGCTTGAACCTGGGTGCGCAGATAGAACGGCGGGTTGCCTACGATTCGATACGGGATCTGCTCGCGGATCAGCTCCTGCTCGATGAATGGCGTCTGTGCGTACTGGCGCACCAGCAGAACGAGATCCCTGTGCGTCGCGCCGTCGCGAAGATGTTGTTGCACTTCCCGGACGAGCTCTCGCGCCTGCCCAACCCGTCCACGGCAGGCCCGCACATGCGTGTGGCCCTCGAACGTACGCGTCGGGTGAAGGCGCTTTGGGTGACGACGCTCGTTCTGGACAATGACAGCGTTTGCGAGACTTGTCTGCTGACCGGTCGAGCGGAAGTTGTCCGAAATCACGTATTCGTCCGCGTCGTACCGCTCCCCGAAATTGAGAATGAAGGACGGATCGGCACCCCGCCATTCGTAGATGCACTGATCGTCGTCGCCGATCACCATGTAATTTCGGTGCGGCTCCGTGAGCACATCGAGGAGCAGGGACTGCACGAGGCTCACGTCCTGAAACTCATCCACAAGAACGTAATCGAACTGGCCTTGCGCCTGCGTGCGCACGTCCTCATGGCACATAAGAACCTCCCACCCTTCCCGCAGCATATCGTCGAACGTGACCCAGCCCCGCTGCTCCCGGAGACGTTCGGCGTACCGATAGAGGGTCAGGAAGTCTTCATTATCATGCTCAGCCTGTGAGGCACGGTCGCGTGCATCCTCCGGAAGGTCGGTCTGATGCAGGTCGGCGTACGCGAGGCCTGTTTTCCACGCCGAGATCTGGTCCTCGAGGTCGGACTGCGGAATGCCGAGAGCGGATGTGTCCATGCTCCGCTCCATCGCGAGTTGCGTGCGCGCCTTCGCAGCCAGAATCCGTGCCATCGATGCCGGGTCGACCTCGCCGTTATTCAGGCGTCGAGGTCGGTGACCGAGACGCTCCGCCTGGGCAATAAACGTGCGTCCGAGCGAATGAAGCGTGCGGCACTGCACGCCCCTGATGCCAAGAGCTGTGAGACCCGATTCAAGATCTGACACCGTCGACCGGCTGAACGAACTTGCCAGAATCCGATTGGCCGCTGCGCCATCTTCGACGAGACGCCGAATCCGGTGGACCATCGATGTGGTTTTGCCCGCGCCCGCGACGGCAAAAACGAGGGCAGGACCATCGTCGTGGCGAACAATGGCCTGCTGTTCCGGCGTCAGTTTCCGAGTATCAAGGGCAAGTCCCGGCGTCCGGCCGGCGGAAACGGAATTAGACATTCGGCGGGCAGGCAAAGCATCAGGAGGAGTTGGGCGCATCGTTTCACGAGGCGTCGATGCGCTTCGTTCGCCCTACACAATGATTCCACGATCGGGCATCATAGGGTGTCGTGACAGCGGCCTTTACATAGACAATCCCGTTCTCAAATCATGATGCCTCCGTCGACCGACAAGACATGCGAAACCGGCCCCGATCGAGGTGACCGGGACCGGCTGGGAGACGGACAACGGTAATAGCACGAACGGTTATTCCATCCGCTCAAAGTGAACACCCTCCGTCCGACCGTTGCCGGCATCAAACCCGACGATGGACCCGTTGTCTCCTCGAACAAACTCAATGTTCGTCACGGGAAACGTGCCGGAGAAGCGATCTTCCTTTGTTGGGCGCAATTCGATGTCATCCAGGCGCGCATGAGTCAGAACAAGCACGCCGTCCTCGACGACCATCGTGTAGGTGGTCTGTAGTTCGTCGCTGTAATAGTTGCCCGCGTACGCAGCAAGAGAGTCGGCGGCCGGCTCCCACGGCTTCGCTTCAATCCGGGATGCCGGCTGCTCGCCGTTCTGATACAGGGTCAACGCCTGAGCTTTCCCGTCCGCCACGTCGCGGAATTCAACGCGCGCTTCCACAGCGATAAGATCAAACTCTTTCGGGCCGACGGGAACGATTTCGAGTTTCGGCTGACCGGTTGCCTGCACGTAGAACGTCCCCTCCTCCTGGGTAAACGTGAGGACGAACCCGGACACATTGTCCAGTTCGTATCGCCCCGCAAACGTTTCGAATCGTTGGGGCGTCATCTCGGCTGGGTCGAACGTGCTGGAATCGCTCGTAGCCTCATCAGCCGGTGCGGTGTCCGACTCCAACTCCATGGCATCCCCGAAGAAGACCTCCGCGACATCCTGAGGTAGCGAGCCCGGTACCATTGCATTATTCGACATCAGAATAAAACCGGCATCGAGATCGGGAAAGTACGTGAGTTGAGCGCGATGCGCGAGATCGGAGCCCCCGTGCTGGATGACGTTGAGGCCGTGCCTCTTCTGGACGAAGAGGCCGAGCCCATACTCCGTCGTGTCACCGCTCGCGAGCACGTACGGGGTCGTCATCTTCTCGTAAGCCTCCGATCCCCCGAGTTCATGCGTGTCGAAATTGTCGATCCATTTTGCGAGATCCCCAAGCGTGGTGTACATACCTCCGGCCCCCATCGACGCCGGCAGGTCGAATCCTTCGCGATACTCCCCATCCTCCATCACGTAGCCCTGGGCCGCATGTGGCACGATCTCCGAGCGGGGCGCCCGCACGAGCGTGTTCGTCATACCCAGAGGCTGAAATACATTCTCATTCATGTAGGTGGGGAAAGACATGCCGGACACCTTCGCGACAATCCTGGCCAGAAGCTGGTATCCCGTGTTGTTATAATTCCATCGCGCACCCGGCGAATTTTGGAGCTCGGGCTGACGCTGTATCACCTCGTACGTCATATCGTCGTCGATGAAGTCTCCTTTTTCGATTCGGATACCCGACATGACGGCGGTGTTCATGATCTCACGATACCCGCTGGTGTGCGTGAGCAGATGCCGAATTCGAACCGTGTCTTCGAAGGCCTTGACCTCCGGCAAGTGCTTCGTCACAGGATCGTCCAGCGAGAGCTTTCCCTCATGCTCCAAAAGGAGGACAGCCATCGCGGTGAACTGCTTGGAGACGGAGCCGATGTTGGAGGGTGTATCGACGGTAAAAGGCGCCTCCGCTGTTAGATCGGCCATCCCGAACGCCCCGCTGTACGTGAGTTCGCCATTCCGTACAACACCGACAAGCAGCCCGGGCGCATCGCCGGTCAGCCGGTAGGCCAACTGCTCAACGCGGGCTTCAGGCGTCTCCGCAATCGGCTCGATGCCATCCAGACGCAACGTGTAACGGCCCGTGTCCTTCTCGAACGGCGTCACCACCAGCTCATACACGCCTTTCGCCTCAGACTCGAAATTGAAAGGCTCCGGCCCCTCGCCGGACATGTCGATCTGCACCACCGTGGAACTGTCTGGAGCGATCACTTCGATAACGACATCTACCGATTCCTGATTGGCCGTACCAAAAACGAATTGACCGGCGTCGAGAGAGACCGAATAGCGATGCATGTCATCCTCGCCAAGCGAATCGGCCACGCTCTCCGACACAGACAGAGTGCGACCCGCCGTCTGGGCGGTAGCCTGCGGTATTCCGATCACGGAGGCAGCAAGAACGACGACGAGCAGGCAAATGATAGCCGCTCGATCATTCAATTGACGAAACATCAGACACGGAAGGATTCGATTCACGGAAAAGCGAGGCTGTCGACCGATTATACATCTAAAGCACGACGATTTCTACTAAATGGTTACACGATTGACGACTGTTTTTCGGGCGATCCGTCCGTTGAAGGTCTGCTCACGTGTCGACCGGGGCTGAATACAAAAGCGCCTCTCTCCCACATCGGGACAGAGGCGCTTTTCTACTTCAATTGGACGCAGGTGGCCTACTCTACCGTGACGCTCTTTGCGAGGTTGCGGGGCTGATCAACGTGGCATCCGCGCATGACAGCGATATGGTAACTCAGAAGCTGTAGCGGGACGACCGTCAACAGTGGTGAAAGGAACTCTTCCGTCTTCGGAATACGCAGCACGTACTCGCAGAGTTTGTCGAGTTCGCCATTTCCCTCGTCCGTAATCGCGATGACTGACCCGTCGCGCGCGACAACCTCCTCGATGTTCGATACCACTTTGTCGTACGTCGAGTCCTTCATCGCAATAAAGACGACCGGCATAAAGCGGTCAATGAGAGCGATCGGACCGTGCTTCATCTCCGCAGCGGGGTATCCCTCGGCGTGGATGTAGCTAATCTCTTTGAGCTTCAACGCTCCCTCGAGTGCAACCGGGAAGTTATAGCCTCGACCGAGGTACAGGAAGTTCGACGCGTATCGGTAGACGCTCGCCATCTCCCGAATCTCGTCGTTCATGTCGAGCACCTCATCGACCTTATCCGGAATGGATGCCAGCGCGTGGAGGTTGTGCGCCATTTCTCCCGTTGACAGCGTGCGATTTTCCGCAAGCTTGAGGGCGATCATGGCGAGGACCGTGACCTGCGCGGTGAATGCCTTGGTCGATGCAACGCCGATCTCGGGACCGGCATGCAGGTAGACGCCGGCATCCGTCTCGCGTGCAATGGTGGAGCCAACGACGTTGCAGATGCCGAGGCACAGTACGCCTTTTTTGCGCGCCTCTCGAACGGCCGCCAGCGTATCGGCCGTTTCACCACTCTGGGAGATGACGACGACCACGTCGCCGTCGCGGAGAATGGGATTCCGATACCGAAACTCACTGGCGTACTCGACCTCGACCGGGATTCGCGCAAACGACTCGATGAGATATTCGCCGACGAGGGCGGAGTGCCAGGACGTGCCACAGGCCGCGATAATGATGCGATCCGCATCCACAAGCTGATCCCACACGGTGTGCAGACCGCCTAGAACCACTCGCGGGTCCTCGGGAAGCAGACGTCCACGCATCGAGTCCGACAGCGAGGTCGGCTGCTCCATGATTTCCTTCAACATGAAGTGGTCGTAGCCGCTCTTCTCGATCTCACCGAGATCCCACTCCAGCTCATGCACCTCTTTTTCCAGCGGGACGTTCTCGACCGTCTTCACCTCGTACCCGGAGCGGCTCACCGTCACGATTTCGCCGTCGCTCAGGTAGACAACCTGGCGCGTGTGCTCGACCAACGGCGCCGCATCGGAGCCGATAAAGTACTCACCATCTCCAATGCCGAGGATGAGCGGGCTCCCCTTGCGAGCAGCAATCAGCTTGTCGTTGACACTTGAGACGACAGCAATTCCGTACGTCCCGACGACCTGTGTCAAAGCCTGACGGATGGCTTCTTCCAGCGAAAGATCGGTCTCCGCGCGGATGTCATCGATCAGGTGAACGAGAACTTCGGTGTCGGTATCGCTCTCGAACGTGTATCCCTTCTCCGATAACCGTTGACGGATGACTCCGTGATTCTCGATGATCCCGTTGTGAACCAGGGCGAACTCCCCCGTCACGCTTGTATGAGGGTGCGCGTTTTCGTCCGTGGGCGGTCCGTGGGTCGCCCAGCGCGTGTGTCCGACGCCAAGCGTTCCTCTGAGCGGTTGACCGTTGACGGCGGATCGAAGCTCATCCACCTTTCCCTTTCGCTTCTCGACGACCAAGCCGTCATCTCCTACGATGGCAAGACCGGCCGAGTCGTATCCTCGGTATTCGAGTCTTTTGAGACCGGTCAATAAAATCGATTCGGCTTGTTGATCACCGATGTATCCAACAATTCCACACATGTAAGGCCAGTCGAAACGTGATCAGGACGTACTGCTCAGAGAGGTGCTCTCTCCCGATGCTGCATGACACATTTGCACGAGAACCGTGCCACGGACAGCAGAGAGAATTGCGGGAGAACGAACGATGAGAAAAGAAACGACGAGAAAGCTAAGACTGCAACCTTTGAGGATGCTTATGTCGTTAAGAAGGTGACCGTCACGATTCGTGTCCCGTTTTCCCCGAAGCCGCAATGAACTTCCCCTACCGGCTTGTTGTTCGCCGCTCGTCGTATGACACTCAGCGTGCTAGTACCGGTCCAGCGTAAATTTCTCACCGAGATACCGCTTTCTGACTTCTGGATCGGCTGCAAGCTCTTCGGCGGTGCCGGCCTTTAGGATATCTCCTTCATACAACAGATACGCACGATCGGTAATTGCCAGCGTCTCGTGGACGTTGTGGTCGGTGATGAGCACGCCAATTCCTCGCTCTTTGAGTCCGGCGACGATGGACTGAATGTCTTCCACGGCAATCGGGTCGACGCCCGCGAACGGCTCATCCAAGAGAAAAAATTGGGGACGCGTCGCCAGCGCACGGGCAATCTCGGTACGGCGCCGCTCTCCGCCAGACAATGCGTAGCCTTTCGACTCCCGAACGCGGTCCAACCCAAACTCACGAATCAGAGCTTCGACGCGAGCTTTTCGCTCCTGCGCACTGATTGGCTGAAACTCGAGCACAGCATGCAGATTGTCCTCAACGGACAACTCACGAAAGACGCTGGTCTCCTGCGCAAGGTATCCCACACCGCGGCGTGCGCGCTTGTACATGGGTAGCCGCGTCACGTCATCGCCGCCGAGAACGATGCGACCCTCATTCGGCCGAATCATGCCGACGATCATGTGGAAGGTGGTCGTCTTCCCCGCACCGTTCGGTCCCAAAAGCCCGACAATCTCACCCTGTTGCACGCGCAGGCTCACGTCTTTGACCACAGCACGTTTCTTGTAGCGCTTGGTCAGGTGCTCGGCAGACAACACGATCGGGTCGTCCGGAATCGACCGCTGGGCGACGGTCGGCTCCGATTCGGGAGCTACCTTCGGACTCGTCTCGGTATTCGAGGGGGCGGAGTCACTCATGCGGAACGTACACGGTCGTACTATCAGAAGGGGAAGACGGGGACCGCTGTATGTCCTCAACGTCGCGGGACGTGCGGCGTGAGGTCGTGTCCCTGGGAGCGGTTGAATCCTGCTCGGACGTCCTGGATCCGTCCCGCCCCGACGGGGATGTCGCGGGCGCTGCGTTCTCTGCAGCAACGCGTGCCGAATCTGACTCCGGGTTCGTCTCCGGGCGAAGTCGACGACGTACTCGTTCATCCGTAACGTAGTCTTTCTTTTCTGGTCGCCGGTCAGGCGTCCAGACGAACCCATCCAACTGAAAAGGGTCCGGCACGATTTCCTGCTTGTAATATGTGGTTTCCGTGCCCCCCAACACGCTAACACGTTCGACATCACCTTTCGCAAAACGCAGGACGATGCGATCGGCACTCGTCTTCGCTGCCCCGTTCGCCTCCCCGTCACTTCCGGTCAAGAACCGAATCGCTAGGGCGTTGGGCTGGGCGACAATCTGCCGGATGGAGTCCCGCCGAAAGACCGCCGTGATCAATCGCCCTTTGAGCTGCTGCACCTTTCCGCTCACGCTGTCTTCCTGGGAGGCGAACGCATTTGAGCGGACAAAGACCGTATCGACCGACCGGTTCTTCGCCACAACGCGGATCGTATCTCCTGATACTTGCGAGCCATCGAACCAGGCCATTGGTCCGCGATACAGCCGCGTCTCTTCCCGCGACGGCGCATCATTTTCTGCGTCATCGTCTCCGCTTGCAGAAAAGCGATCGTAGACGACCGAATCGGCTGTGGCGGAGAGGTCCTGCTGCCAGATACGAACGGAATCAATCGCGACCATTCGGTTCAGCGTATCCGTCCGTAGCGCATTGAGTCGATGCGACCGAACGAGCAGCGTGTCAGTGGGCTCTCCGAGACTATCTACTCGAACCTGTAGGAGGATCGCTCGACCGGTAACACGACTGGTTTTCTCCTGCTCGTCGTTCACAGCCTGATCGCCCCAGAGCAGCGTTTGCTCCCCTGCGTCGGCGGGCTCCTCTGCCTCCGTTTCATCAGGAGAAGCGTCCGGACGATCCGACGCGGCCCGCGCTTCTAGCGAATCGTACCCGGCGCTTCGCTCTGCAAGTGCCTGCGACGTCGGGTTGCGGTCGATAAAGACGTCGCCCCGTGCCTCCGTTCGCTCCTCGTCCCGGTAGTAGACCACAGTGTCCGCCTCCATGTACGTATCCGGGTCGCGGACTTCCACCTCACCAAAAAAGTCGGCCCGCTCTTGCTCCGAGTAGTAGACGCCGGACTCGGCGCGGAGTGTCCGGTCGTCATCCACGAGCAGAACGGAGTCTGGGAAGACGGATCGCTTCTCGTCGGAATAATAAATTGCACGTGTCGAGTACACATCGACATCACCGTCGGAGAGGTGAACACGGCCGAAAGCGCGCCCCACTTTCGAGCGTCGGTCATACCGGACGGTGGTCGACCGAAGCGTGTCTCCTCGTTCAAAAATCACCACGTCGCCGCGGAACAGAAACTCATCCTTCGACAGGTACCGGACGGCTTCGCGGGACCGGAGAATCGTGCTGTCCTGCCGGACGAAAACATTTCCGAAGAGCTCCTGGAGGCGCTCCCCTTCTTCACCATCACGAGCGGACAACGAATCCGCACGAACGCGAACCCTCTGATCACTTCCCGCGGCCGTTTCCCCGGAGGGGATGGTGTCTTGCGGTGTCAGACGCCGAAGCGAGTCGTTGGAGGGCTCGGTCCGACGTGTCGTGTCAATTTGAATTCGGTCGTCGCGGACGGTATCTAACGCTGCAGCCGGAAGCGAGTCCGTATCCATGATCGAATCGGCACCCGCTGCCAGAGAGTCCGCATCGAGCGTGTCGACGGACACTGAGTCTGCCATTTGATCTGAAGCATCCGAGGACGACTGAAACGCAGCACAGCCCGTGAGCACGCTCCCCCAGCAAAGGATGGCCAATCCCGCCACCACGAGTCGGTATTGGGCTTCCGATATCAGAAAAGGGCGATAAACGGGTGTCACGAATCGTAAATCGTTAATGGGTGAAAAGACAAGCAGGTGCGGACAAGGGAGTTATCGTTCCCTCCCGCCACCCGAAACGGAATCGGGATCTGGAGACTCTTCTACATCCACATCCGCCGTGAAGCGCCCGATCTGGTAGGTGTCAAGATCCTCGTCGGCCACGAGGCCATTGCCCTGCACATCCTCGGTCGGCGTGATGATTCGAACGAACCGTCGAGTTCGGATCTTACGTGAGTTTTGATTCCACGTCAAGTGTTCGCTCGAAAGGCGTTTGTTGTCCACCGTGTGCACCATCACGTCACCAAACGCCTCGAAGCGGCTCTCATCGGCGAAATACAGCATCCGTTCTGCAGTGATGACGGCTGACGAATCCCCCTCTTCGAAGACGTAGGCAATAACGCGGTCGTGAGGAATCGGCCCTCCCTGAATTCCCGTGAGCGAATCTCGTCGTCCTCTCGAAGCCGTGACGGAATCCCCGAGCGCGGAAGGGCGGTCGAGGGAATCCGACGCCGACCGTTCTGCCGTCGACGAATCGGCTATCATCGAGAGCTCGATGTACGTACTGTCGTCAGTCTCGTAGTGCGCCATGCGATCGGCAACAAAGTGAGCGCGACGCAGCCCTTCTTCCTGTAGGCCGAAATGGACAGACCAACTGACCTGCGTCGGGGCATTCTCCGTGGAGTCCGCCGCCATGGCTGCCGATACGTCGCGCTCGCGTCGTTCACAGCCCAGCAGGCAAATCCCGACCAGAAGAGCAACAGCCACGAACCCGTACCGTCTGCCTCTTTGCCTACACGCCCCCCCCGATTTCCAGATGCGCCGGGTCAGCGGACGGAACGCAACGATGGTCGATATACCACGCATAACAAGAGGGATCTTCGAATCAATACAATCGGGACCAGGCCCGACGACGGACGCCATCACCGGACGTGCGTTTTCAATACCCGATGGATTGACAACCAAAACCCTGGCGGGTGAACACACATCGCCCGGGCACGTTTGCCGAATCTACGAACAATTTTGGCTACAATCGGATCAACGTCCACCTACCACGGTCGCAGGCGTTGCGTTCGCGCTTATTCTTTGCGACGTTGTACGTAAACGTGAGACGTATCAATGGTATTGCGTCATTGTGGTGGAACCGGGATGGCTCACGCCACTCCCTGCGAATGAGTATGTTTGATGACCACAGCGGCTGTGTGGACCCGTGACGTGCGTTCGGAAATGCACCAATCGGCCCAATCGGTGGCATTTATGCGGCTGGTTCCCTCCTTATCACGCGTCGACCTCTATATAATCGACTCATATGAGTTTTACGGTAGAATCTTTATCTCCACAGACGGTCGTCATCCGTATGGGTGAAGCCCTCGACTTCCGGAACGCCGACGAATTCAAGTCGACGTTTCAGTCCGAAATCGACGACGGCTCCGTGAATTTCATTCTGGACTTTTCTGACACGGCTGTGCTCGACAGCACCGGTCTAGGGTCGATCTTTTCGCTGTACCGGCAGATTTCGCCGGATGACGGTCAAGTCGCATTCGCGGATGTGTCGAGGCCCGTCCAAGTCGTCGTGCAGCTCACCCGCACGTACAAAGTATTTCGCCAGTTTCCAACGGTCGACGCCGCGCATGACGCGTTGGCCTAGCTATTCGTAGCACGAATCTGTTCACACGGCGGGACGCAACCGCCGGGCTGGCGTATGGGCATGCACTCAATCTCACAACATTACGACGACCTCAATCGCGCGATCGATGACGTGCGAGGTCTGCTCGACGAGTGGCTCGCTGAGTTCGGCGAGGACCCGATGTCCACGTGGGCAGCCAATACGTCGTCCGAACGACCGGATGGTACGTCGTTTCGCAAGCACGCGAAGGATACAGGGCCCGACTCTGCGTCGTCAGAGTCCTCCTCTTCCCGTCCTATTCCTTCAGAATCATCGAACGGCACGTCACTGCCAGACGAAGATCAAGGACGACCATCGGTTGTTCGGTATGTCCAGGTCGTTCTTCACGAGTGGCTCGCGAACCTGATTCAGCATGCCGACTTCGGATCCGAGTCCCCTACCGTTGAGATTCGCATCTACGCCCACGAGCGGTATATTTCTTGCGCTGTAGATGATAATTCGCATGGATTCGATTTGCAGGAACAGCTCGTTAAGCAGCGTCAGGAGGCCCGCGTTCTACCCGAGCGAGGCATGGGACTGCGCATCATTAACGCGTGTACTGATAGGTGCACGTATCACTCGACCGACGCCGGGTGCCACCGTTTCGAATTTTCCATTCCCGTCGATCACGACCCATGGCTGAGCATGCTATTCTGATCGTTGAGGACGACAGCACCGTACGTGAGTTGCTGAAGTACCGCCTCAACAAAAAGTATGACGTGGCCACAGCAGCTAACGGTGAAGAAGCCCTCGAACAGATCGAACGGAAAACGCCGCACCTGATCATCTCGGATATTATGATGCCGAAGATGGACGGGTTTGCCCTGCAGTCCAAGCTGCAGGATGACAAAAACACGCGCGTTATCCCGTTCATTTTCCTTACTGCCCGGGCCGACGAACCAACGCGGCGGCAGGGCGCGCGCACGGGCGTAGACGATTACATTACGAAGCCGTTCGACATGGAGCAGCTGCTCACGCGTATCGAGCGGCTCCTGGAACGCATGCAGGTCTTCCAGACGCAGCTGGACGCAGAAATCGGACGCGACTTTTCCAATCGTCTATTGCCGAAAAGCCTACCGGAGGTGGACGGATATGAGATCTTCTTCCACTCGGAAGCCCGTGAGCAGGGTGGCGGCGACCTCTTTGACTGGACAAAGGCAGACGACGGAAGCTACTTCATCACAATCGGTGATGTGATGGGGAAAGGCATCCGGGCGAAGTTTTACGCCTTCAGCTTTCTGAGCTACGTTCGAGCGACCCTTCACACGTTGCTGCAAGAATCAACCTCGCCCGCCGGCATCCTGGCGCGAATCAATGAGATGTTGCTGACCGACGAGGTGCTTGAGGAGACGTTCGCCTCGTTCCTCCTCTTCAACTGGGATCCGTCGACACACACGGTCACGTACGCCAACGCGGGTCACTGTCGCCCTGTGATTATCACACCCGACGGAGCGTCTGTAGCCGAACACAGCGATCTGATTCTCGGTCTCGAGGGAAATGCGTCCTTCAAGGATGAAACGATCCATCTCGATCCCGGCACCGCGCTCATGGCCTATACCGACGGACTTCTAGAGCACCCCGTAAATGGACACGACGTGCTCGGCGAAGCAGGCATTCTCGACATCGCTGCACAAACGCTGGATGCAGACAAACCCATCGATGCCTTGCTGAATGAGGCGCTCTCCCGTGGAAACGACGATTCATTTCACGACGATGTGCTCGTGTACTGGATGCAACGCAACACATAGGTTAGCGCAAGCCCGATTCCCGATTAGGCACCCGACGGCGGATGCGTGTTGCACTGACGGCACGTTATCCGCCGTTTCCCTGTCCGCGCCGTCAGCTAACGGTCCGGCCGTGCATCCTGATGATCATTTACGCCTTCTCTTCTCCGCTCCATCCGATCCATGAGTCATCACTCCCGACGCTGGGGATCTGTTTTCGCGGCCCTTATCCTGACTCTATTACTTGGGGCATGCGACACGTCGGATGTCTCCTCCATTCCGAACGAGTCGGTCCGATCGCTGATGCGTTCGCTGCAGGAAATGTCGACCTTCTCTGCGATCGTCGAAGCGGATTCCAGTCTCGCAAATCGGCTGGACGAAGACGGCTCATTCACGGTTCTCCTCCCCCGCGATGCGGCATTTGAGGGAATACAACGGGATACGGTCGTCGGCGATATTGGCATCCGTGACCTGGTCTCTCAACATCACATCATCGAAGGAATGGCGCTTTATGCCGGTGACATCACGGATGGACTCACGGTCACAACGATGGACGGTGCATCGATCGCGTTTTCCACGTCCGACGGACTCACCGTAGACGGTGCTCGCATCGTGACATCAGATATCACCGCGTCGAACGGGGTCATCCACGTCCTTGACGAAGCCATGCTCGGCCGCCTGAACGCGATGCAACGCGTCGTTATCCAAGAGGACCTGCTCGTTCTCGAAAACGCGGTGGACCTCGCAGGTCCTGAGATCGTGGGCCCGCTTCAAGGCTCTGGTGGATCAATCACGCTCTTTGCACCAACGAATGATGCGTTCGTCGCTAACGTTGACAGCAGTGACGATGGATCAATCAGTGAAGATGAACTGGGACTTCTCGACCTGAATCGCGTTCTCGCCACCCATATTGTCTCCGGGACCTATCCAACGTCACAGATCCCTACCTCGCCCACCGAGCTTCAGACCCTCTCTGGCGACGCGATCGAAGCCGTGCGCGATCCTGACACGGGTGAAGTCACGATCACGCTCTCGGACGGGACGATAGCCTCCATAGAACGCGCCGATATCACCGTTCAAAACGGAGTCGTTCATACGGTCGATAGCCTCCTCGTCCCTCGCTCCCGTTGATGTATCTCGATTACATCACACATCACACGTTGTCTGTCAAATAGAAACGGACCGGCACAACCTGCGAATTTGTGGCAGGTCGATCCGGTCCGTTTGCGTTCGTTCGTAGCACGAACGCGCCCTCGCTGAAGAGATGGCCGTCGTCGTCTCAGGCCGCTTCTTCGAGGGCATTGGCGTATTCCATTTCGCTGTGCTCTCCTTCGAGCATTGCAAAACTCACCTTGTCGTAGTACTCCCCCTCGCGGTATAGGTAATCACGGGCAACTCCCTCCCGTTGAAAACCCATTCCCTGTACGAGGTCGCGCCAGGCAGTGTTGTACTCGAACGTCTCCGCACTCACACGATGGAGTCCGAGGTGCTGAAAGCAGAATTCGAGGAGCAAGGCCATCGACTCGCGTCCATATCCCTCGCCCCAGTATTCGCGGTCACCGATCGTGATGCCGATCAAACCGTGCTTGTTATGCTCGCTAATTCGAGCGACATACGCGATACCGATTAACGTGCCGTTCGCATGGATCTCAAAGTCTCGATGCGAGGCGGAAGGGTTCTCACACATCTTTTCGAACCGCTTCTTGAACTGCCCGAACGTCTCCTTCTCGTACGGGATCTCACTATCGAGACGATTGAGCTCTGGATCATTATTCCAGCGGAAGTGCGTGTAAATGTTCTCCATCTGGAGAGGCGTAAAGCGAACCCGGCCGCGTTCGAGGGGGGCGGCGTCACGGGCTGTTACAGGTGTGCTCATAGACTTGGAAGCGCTTCCGATCATAGGAGTGTCGGGAATGGGGAAGCTCTCGCTTCAACTGGCAAAAACAGAGTCGCCAGCACGGATGGAGAGATCCGCGCGTAAGAAAGCTACCCACCGTGTTCATCAGACGGGTGAGGCTTTCCACAGTTCGGCGGGTCGCTTACGTTCGCGTCGGTTACGGAAGGTTAGGCGCAGAGATTTCGCCGAGAAGGGGTCTCAACAACTTCTGTTTTCTCCAACCCTAATGTCGGGAATTCTCTGAATGCAATGCGAACACGTGAGCTTCGTCTTGTTAACTCAGTGTTACCGCAACTTACGTGCCGCCGCTTCCAGAACCTCGTAGTCGACTTTCATGCGCTGTGCTACAGCAGAATCGGGCATGACGTGAATGGCATCCGGTATTTTGTATCCGGGGAGAACCCCGCGTAACTCAGGTACAAGGTCCCTGCGATCAGCGCCTGAGTCCCACCGAACGAACGCAACGGGACGACGACCAAATTCCTCGTCCGGTACCCCAACGACCGCAGCTCGACGAACGCCCTCCAACCGTTCGAGCTCCTTTTCGATTTCCTCCGGTTGAATGTTTTCTCCTCCGGAAATGATGAGTCGATCGGCTCGACCGGTAACACATAAACGCCCGTTGTCATCAAGGTACCCGAGATCCCCCGTTGCAAACCAGCCACCCGTCGTGCGTGCGTCGTCAAGCTCCCCCGTGGCCCCGGCATTAGTTGCATACCCCGCAAAGAGCGTCCGACCGCGAACGTATATCGCTCCCTCCCGAATTTCTAGCTCTCGATGTGGGAGAAGAAAGCCCGACGTTGCCAACGTCTTCCGATCCGCAGCAGGAGGCGTGGTCGTGATCTGCGAACTCATCTCCGTGCTCCCGTAACTCGTGTGGACCGGCCATCCATAGGACACGGCACGATCAAGGAATTCAGCCGGGATAGCACTTCCACCGATAAGGGCAGCCGAGACCGAACCCATCACATTACTTTCTGTCGGAGCATCCAGGAGACGACGAAGCTGGGTCGCTACCATCGATACGTGTGTAGGGCGAAAATCGATTACTGCCTGGGAAAAAGACGCTTCCGGGTTTGGCATCGCAATGGCCGCGCCGGCAAGGGCCGTCCGAAACAGAATCGCGAGTCCCCCGACGTGGTACAGCGGGAGTGACGCCAGCCATGTGTCACCTAGACCAAGCGGTATGTTCTCTGCCGAACCTCGTGCACTATAAACGTGATTCCCGAGCGTGTGAACAGCAATCTTGGGTCGACCGGTACTTCCCGAGGTAAATACGCCTGTAGCGCGCGCATCCAGCGGAAGGTGCGTCGGACGCATCTCGGAGGCCTCCCCGAGCGCCGGGGTCTCCCCCGGCTCCGCACTGAGAGAATCCAGAGCGACGGCGCGCATGCTCTCGTTCAATGCTTGTGTTACCACGTTCTCACTGTGCGCCACCAGTAGATCAGCTCCTACACGTCTAGACTGAGTGAGAAGCCGTTCAGCCGGATGCCGCGTATTCAGCGGACACGCAATGCCGCCAATGCGCCAAACGGCCCAGAGTAGCGCAACGGTGTTAACCGTCTTCGGTGCTTCGATGGCGATGACTGTTTCCGGTGCACACCCGATGCCGAGAAGGCGATGTTCGATACTCGTGATCCAGCCATCAAGCTGCCGATAGGTCCACGTCCGTTCGCCGGTAATCACAGCGGGGCGTTCCGGTGACGTCTGGGCATACCTAGCGATGGGATCATGGAGGTGAGGCACGGTTCGGTCGGTCACTCCGTCAGAGAATGATTGGAACGTCAGATTTGATCAACTCGGATGTTTCTCTTCCCCCAGCATCCATGGTCATCGAGAACACACGACGTATCGCCCCAAACATCGACACGACAAAGGCCCTGTCAGATCTGTGTTGGAAGGGCCTGCCAGAGTTCGTCAACGTCGATGGTAGGACCTTGAATGGGAAGCAATTCCTCGGTAACATCTGCGGCGAGACGGCGGTATGTGTCCAGGCCAGCCGGAATGTCCCTGTCCCCAAGAACTGCAGCGAGCATAGCCAGTCCGGCGAGTCCAACCCCAGACTCGTACGAGGAGCTAATCACAACCTCTACACCGGCATCGCGAATCGCCCGCTCCAGCCGAATTGTGCCGAGGAGACCGATCAATGAGGGCTTAACAACAAACGCCGCGGCAAAACGATCTTTCGTGAGTTCATCGACTGACTTTTCGCGCGTAGACTCGTCCAGCGCCACCGGCACGCCGGTGGCCATCGACCACCTCCGTAGATGCTTCGGCGATGAAAGCGGCTCTTCGAGATAGGAGATCGGCGTGTCTTCGAGTGCTTCCGCGAACGAAGTTGCCTCCTCGACGGTCCAGGCACGATTCGCATCCAGTCGAAGTTCAACGGTCTCTTCCCACATCGCGTATAGCCTGCGGATCGCGGCGGCTTCCGCATGGAGGTCGTGGCGCCCGACCTTAACCTTCACGGCTCGATAGCCGCCCGGCCCGGTTTCGAGATTCGATGCCGACTCGACGATCTCATCGGGCGTCCCCATCAACAGGGCGTTGAGGGACACCTTCGACCGTGCGGTTGGCCGAATCCACTCGATGAGACGTTTAGACTGGCTTTTCGCGACGGCGGATGCGAGCGCCTGCTCGAGGCCGAACCGAACGGATGGGATCGACGACGAGGGAAGCGTCTTCAGGTGCCCGAGACGTGAGTCACGAGGTAGTTCTCTTCCCTCCCAGCTCGGTATAATCGAGTGGAGAGCAGATATCGCCTCCTCGACCGTTTCTCGGCTGAATCCTGGAAGAGGTGCGACATCGCCGACGCCAAACACTGTAACGTCCCCGGCGCGAAATACCGCCTGAACGAGGCATCCGTGTCGCTGGTCAATCTCCATGCCTCCGAGGTCAATCGGCGCCGCAAGCGGGAGCGCATACGGACGCACCTCGATTCGTTCAATCATCGGCATGCCAGACGGAGTCGAGGTCGTAGATGCGATGGGAAATCACGTTGTAAGCTAGATATTCCAGCCGATCGAGAAAAGAAGCGCCCAGAGCACGAGGAGTCGCCCAGTGGCTCCCAGGAGCGGGTTGAGCTTGCGTGGATCCGTCGTTGCTTGGAGGATACGGACCGGCTGAATCGCCAGCGGTAACGCAACCATAGCTACCATGGCCCACGGATGCGCGCCGGTGACCGCGTACAGGATGGCCGGAATGCCGAACGCGAGGAGAAGGCAGATCGCGTAAAAGTAGACCCCCACACGTCGACCGAGCCGAACCACGAGCGTTCGCTTACGAGCGTTACGGTCGCCTTCCACGTCGCGGATGTTGTTGACGAGCAAAATGGCGACGGCAAGGAGCCCCGGTCCGGCTCCAGCAAAAAGCACCTCCCAGCTTACGGACAACGCCTGAACGTAATACGTGCCTCCGACGGCCACAGGCCCGAAAAACACGAATACGAATAGATCGGCTGCGCCCATATACGCCAGTGAGTAGCGCCCCCCGGTATACCATAGCGCCGAGAGGATCGAGGCGATGCCGATTGCTAGAATGGGCCAACCGCCTCGCCAGATCAAGTAAAGCCCCGCAAGAACCGCGACGGCAAAAACAGCTATTGTCGCGAACCGCATCGTTTCTGGATCGACGAGTCCCGCCTGCGTGACGCGTTCTGGACCCACCCGCTCCTCCGTGTCCGTTCCCTTCAGGTAATCGTGATAGTCGTTATGAAAGTTGACTCCAACCTGAATGAGAATGGCACTAATCAGCGCGCATGTAGCGGAAAGGAGGTGTAGACTTCCGGCCTCGAGAGCCATGGCCGTACCGACCAGAACCGGGGCGATTGCCGCACCAAGCGTTTTCGGGCGGGCTGCCTGTATCCATACGGTGGGCCGGGCGCGGCTCGTCTGCATGTAGATCGGCGTCAGTTGCGGGACAAAAAGTATACGAGATGCGAGAGGAAAGCCTGCGGGCGCTCGGCGTGCACGTTGTGCCCGGCGTCCGGGACAATGACGGTTTCCATGCGGCGAGAGCCGACGGCCATATACCGCGTGGTTTTGACGTATTTATCGTCGAGTGCACCCGTGCAGGCTAGCGTTGGAATATCCATCTCCTTCAGGCGTTCCCAGAGCGACGGCTGCCCTCCTACACTCATTCCGATCAACGCACGCGCGAGGTCATCCGGGTCGTTCTTTGCCCGCTTCGTAATCATCGACTCGACCAAATCATAGCGAGCCAGTGATTTGAACAGCGGCATGCGGTACCATTCCTTCAAAAAGCCGGACAGATCGTTCTGGATCCGCGCGCTTCGCTCTTTGTCCACCGCGAGACGCGCGTCCCGATCTGCGGACGAGGTGAGACCCGGTGACGCGGACTCCAGAACCAGCGACCGAACGCGCTCGGGGTGATTCATTGCAAAATAGAGTGCCACGCGCCCGCCCATCGAGTATCCAACCAAATGGCAATCTTGGATCCCCGCATCATCGAGAACGTCGGCTAAGCTTTGCGTCGCTCCTTCCATCGAGTAGACGTACGAAGGCAACCCCGTAGATTGGCCGTGTCCGGGTAAATCGACACGTATGCAGTGTGCATCGTCAGAAAGGGCATCCGTGATCTCATCCCAGTCAGATGAGTCACCCATAAATCCGTGTAGAAAGCAGACAACTGGTTTTTCCGTACAACCGGTAGTGGTGTAGTTCAGCATGAACGATAAGCAATTCACAAAAGGGAGATTCGGAGACCTCGTTATCAAGCCTCCGGGACCACGACGGAACTATGTCGAATCCGCGCGGGGCCGCATCATGGCGGTAATCCGGCAATCTGGTAGCGTCCCCTCTCAACCGAATTATACGACCCTGCGTGACCGGTGTGCGGGGACACCACAGCAAGGCACATCGTAACACGTCCGTTTCTGCCGACTTTGGTTATCAATAACGGAAGGTCATACGTTTACACCTATCTCGTCTGTTCTGCTCCCAACCTGCTCAAAAGATGCTTTCTCGCCGAAGATTTATTACAATCAGTGGTGCTTTACTTGCTGCATCCGCGGTCAAATGTCCAACTTTTGCCCGCAGCAAAACATTTGTTGACAAAATAACGGAGTTGAGACGCGGTGTCGGTACCTACGTCGCTAACGGAGGCACCATCGGCTGGATGCTCCGAGAAGACCAACTCGTTATTGTCGACACCCAGTACGATCGTACCGCTGAATCAACAATAACAACGTTCGAGGACCACAGAGGTAACGCGGCCGACCCTCTCTTCAACCTCCTCATTAACACGCATCATCATGGAGATCATACGGGCGGAAACGCGGCCATGATGCCTCACGCAGGTCGGTCCGTCGCTCACGAAGCGTGCGTCCGCCTTCAAAACGCGTCATCTGACGCCGACGACGCTGCTATCGCCGAAACGACGTTCGCTGACGAATGGTCGACGGACGTGGCCGACGAAACGGTCTCCCTCCACCACGACGGTCCGGCCCACACCGGAGGCGATGCGACGATCTTTTTCGAACGGGCAAACATCGTCCATACCGGCGATCTCGTGTTTAACCGTGTCGTTCCCTTCATTGACGTGGACGGCGGAGCCCACGTAGAAAACTGGATCTCGACGCTCGAAACCCTTCACGACCGCTACGATGACGATACACAGTTCATCTTCGGACACGGCCATCCGGATCACGGCATCATCGGCTCACGCGCCGGACTGTTGCAGATGCGCGACTACTTGACGGCTCTGAGCGAGTTCGTCCAGGCAAAACGGGCCGAAGGCGTCGACCTCGGAACGCTCAAGAAGGAAACGAATCTGCCGGGATTCGAGGAGTACTCTTCGGACGACTGGCCGCTGCCACTCGCACAAAACCTGGAAGCGGTGTATCGCGAGCAGATGGGCAATACGCCCGCAACATCTTCCTAATCCGATTTCGTTAACCGTAACCGGGCGCTCATTGCACCCTGTTACTGCTTTGCGAGCACCTTCGCGACCGCCTCGGCGCACTGCGTGTCGAGGCGGTCGTGTATGTGGCGATTGTCGTTTCGGTCCGTCTGGACCTCGATGATTGTCGACGTACCCTCGGTTGCAGCACGCCCGCATGCCTCATCGTAGACAGACGCAAGGTCATTCAGCGTCTGCGCCTGAGCCCAGTGCAGACCGAACGCCTCCACGGCACGCGAAAAGTCAACCGACTGCGGAGTGGCGAAATATGACTCGAAGACTGTGTCGTGATCGGAGATAGGCAGAAAGTGAAAGATGCCCCCTCCCTCGTTATTGATGAGCACGACGACGACCGGATGCTTCTGCAGAAGAGCGAGCGACGACATATCGTGAAGCGCAGCCAGATCTCCGATGACGAGTGTCGCTGGGTCTTCCGTCCCAACGGTACAGCCCGCCGCCGTCGCGATCGTCCCGTCGATCCCGCTCGCCCCCCGGTTGGCCAGCACGGACACCCTCGCTCCGTCCGTATGAGCGTAGCGGTTTGCATCCCGCACAGGCATGCTACTCGCCAGCACGAGAGCATGGGATGCAGGAATCCGTCGCGTGATCAACCGCGCAACGCCGGGCTCAGACAGTCTCGGGGTGTCATCTGCAGCCATTAGCCCATTCTGAAGGGTCTCAGCAACCGTCGTGTCCGCCTGGAGCCACCGCTGGGTCCATTTGCTCGCCCCCTGTCGCTCGCTTCGCTCAACGAGGCCTGCGCACACAGGAGCAACACGAGCCTCAATGTGGTCGGTTACGCGATGATCAGGGTCGAAGCGCGACGGGTCCGGGCGCACGACCGCATACACGGAGGGAGCGGCATCCCGTAGAAGGAGGCGGAGCCGCTTCGAAACAGCACGACCGCCAAAATGCAACACGACCTCCGGTGCCCATGCGTCACCGGCGTCGCTGTCAGCGAGAATGCTGTCTGCATGGGCGACCCGCGGGGCTGTCCCAGCCGACCCGAGCCGCAATCCGGACGTAATGTCTGGGATAAGCGGCCACTGCACGTGCTCGGCGAACGACCGGACCGCTTCCATTTCTTCCTTGCCATCCAGGCGTCCCGCCACGATCAATCCGCGTTCGACGCCCCGTACGTGTTGAGCAAGCACATCCATCACCGCTGCTGTCACAGACGGCTGTGCGGTCGGGCGCCGCATCAACGGCTCTCTGGATCCAGCCCACCGCCGCAAGCGCTTCGAGAGCGTCGGGAGTGGGCCATTAGAGACCGGCTCCAACGGCTTTCGAAACCCCGCATTGAGATGAACCGGTCCCGGAGGAACGCGCATCGCGTGTGAAACGGCCTCATCTACGGTGGAGAGGACGGCTTCAAGCGGTATGTTGCCCGACGGCGGCGGAAGATCGACAAAGTGCCGCGGATACGACCCGAAAATGTCCACCTGGTCAATCGTCTGGTTCGCGCCAGATCCCCGCAGTTCCGGTGGCCGGTCGGCCGTCAGGCAGAGTAACGGGACGCCATCGACGGAGGCTTCGACGACGGCGGGCAGACCGTTCGCCACAGCCGTTCCGCTCGTCGTGATCCACCCGGCCGGTCGCCCCGTCGCGCGACCGTATCCGAGGGCAGCGAAGGCCGTCCCCCGTTCATCGACGTGCACGACCACCTGCGTATCCGGATGCTCGGCAACGGAGACGGTCAACGGTGTCGAACGCGAGCCCGGAGCGACGAAAAACGTATCTATGCCGCAGCGGACGAGCTCTTCGACGATGCTTCGAGCCCAGAGGTACGTCGTATTCTCGGCGTCGAGCGGGGAACGAGTCAAGACGGAAGCGGACGGTAGACTGATGGCTGAATAGACGGGCGCGGCGGCGAGACTCGTCGCCTAGCGTTAATCGACAAGGCTAAGAAAGTTACCGATCTTCTGCTCGATCTCGTCCCATTCCTCTTGCGGATCCGACCCTCGCACGATCCCGGCGCCGGAGTACAGCGCCATTTGCGCTCCCCGGATGCGAGCCGACCGGATCGCTACCGCAAATTCGGCTTCATCCTTCCCGATCCACCCCACCGGTCCGGCATACCAGCCTCGGTCAAATCCTTCCCGTTCACGAATCGTCTCCAGCGCGCGCTCCGACGGCACGCCGCCTACTGCCGGCGTCGGATGCAGTGCAGCGAGAAGTGCCACCGGCGAGACATCGTCGTTTAGCGTCCCCTCGATCCGTGTCCAGATGTGACGCCCCCCGGACAATTTCATTTCGGTCCGCTGATTCGGGCTGTCGAGCGTCGTGCAGAGCGGCGCCAACATTTCTCGGATCGCATCCTCCACAAAAGCATGCTCCCGCCGATCTTTATCGCTCGTCATGAGGTCATCTCGCAGCGCTCGATCTTCCCGTGTCGTCTGCGCACGTGAGCGCGTTCCCGCAACCGCTTCGCTGTAAACGGTGCAATTCGTTTGGCGAAATAACCGCTCTGGAGAGGCACCGACGAAGGTGCTATCGCCGCCGAAGTCGAACGAGAAATGAAAACAATTCGGCGTCGCCGGTGCAAGTTGTTGAAGCACCGCGTACGGATCGACGTCTACGTCGTGCGAAAGCGTAGCACTACGCGCCATGACCACCTTTTCCACGGCCCCTGCCGAAATACTCTCGAGCACGCCCTGAATGATCGACATCCAGTTTTCCCGAGCGGGCACATCCGTCCGACCCGTAGGCGAAGGGAAACCTGGCGACCTCTGTCGTTTAGCGGGTAAAAGCAGTCGGTTCACATCGGCAACTACTTCATCAATGTGCTTCACATCTGAAGGGCCGACGATGTTGCAGACGATGTGTTGCTCGGAGCCCGACTGAATAAGTTCAAAGCGCGGCAACACAAAGCGATACGTGCCGAAGGACTCCCAACCGCGATCCGGGTAATCGTTATTCGTCGCCTGAAACGCATCGAAGCGCATGCCGCCGTAGTAGCGGGCTCCGTCGGGAAGACTCTGTGCCCGGGCCACGATCGCATCCTCAAGTACATCTGTGTCCACGGCACCGCTTTTACCGCTCAAGACCTCTGCAGCCCCGACAGCTGCAACTGACCGATCTGTCCCACGCCCGGCCCAGTAAACGGACGTCTCGAATGCCTGCGACCGCAGGAAGTCTGCGGTATCGACTCGCTGCTCCACGTCAACGAGAACGCGACGTACGGTACGGTGACCGTTGACGCCCTGAATCGCCGCCCGCACCTGGCGGACCAGCGACGATCGAACGGCATCGGCAGCGTCGATCTGCCTCACACGGGAGACGGCAAGTGAATCAGAGGTATTCATGTTGCGAACTGAGCGATCGAAAAATACGCCGAGTGATGGCGTCGTTATGCGGCCGTAGCCAGGTGGGATGTACAGTTTAGAAGGTCTGCTCGAAACACACCGTCACGGTACACGACCCGGTTCACGCATGTATTGGAATGGCCGAGGGTCGACATGTGGGATAGGTCATAGTCCTCGCATATCGAAGCAAGAAGCACGCGAAGGAAGCGCCCGTGCGTCACGGCGAGAATATTTCGTCCGCCTTCGACCTCCACGATATGCTGGGCTGCTCGTACTGCGCGCTCCCGCACGTCAAGAATCGACTCGCCCCCATCCACCGCATGGCCGTATTTCCCGTTCGACCAGAAGGTCTTGATCTCCTCAAGAGAAGAATCTCTGGTGTCCGACGGCGGCTCTCCTTCGAGCACGCCCCATGACATCTCCCTCAGATCATCCAGCTGGCACCGTTCAACGGATTCGAGATGCTTCGTTACGATATCAGCGGTCTGTTTTGCTCGGACGAGCGTGCTAGAGTACACCACATCGATCGATTCTGCCGCAAACCGCCGTCCCAGACGTTGAGCCTGGCTCCGGCCGGTTTCGTTGAGAACGCTGTCGATGCCGCTACCCTGCACGATGCCTTTCCGATTGTACTCGGTTTCACCATGCCGGACGAAATACAACACCGTCGCCTCGGGCGGCGTGGGGTCAGTTGTTAGCATCATTCAGCGTGTACAGGTGTCTAGAGCGAAGTTGTACGACGGCCGTACTCGGGCCGCACGCGCATTAATTTCCCGGCTTGCGCGAATCTCCCCAGCGATCGAGCATCTCGGATGCCATTTCATCGAGTTGTGGGATCGGCAGTCGTCGGTTTAAAGCAACGCGGATCAGAAAGGCGCGGAGAACCTGGTCGGGCAGCGGGAGCGAGTACATTCGCCGGATGGCAGGTCGGAGAGCGAATTTCATCCCCTTGTCGACTAGTTGGAACCGTAGTGCGATAAACCCGCTCAGCCCCACGATCACGGCTACCTGTGCGCCCGAGGACGCGAGAGCGCTCAGAATGAGAACGTAGTAAAGTGCCTGAGCCAGCACGTTCTCAAGATACCCGAGCAGACGTGCGGCGAGCTCGCTAACGAGCGAAGGTCCAAAAAGCGTCCAGAGTCCGTGCACCCCGAGCATGGCACCAGCTGCCCATACTGGTGACAGCGTCCATAGGAAGATGGGCAGTAACCAGAGCGAGAGCGTACGAGGCGAACGCAGCCAGACGGACGCCCAGGCGACCAGGGTATCGATGCTCACTGCATCCAAGACGTCTGTAGCGTACGTCTCCAGCTCCTCCTCCCGCACGTGAAACCAGAGCCCCTGCTCAGTAAACAAGCCGTAAGGCGTGTCCACGAACGTGCGACCATCCGCGTCAGACGTTGGCTCAGTACCAGAACGTGGACCTGACTCGGTCATAAACAAAACTCGGAAAGTCAGCAGCTAGATGAAGTCCAGTGCACTATGCGAGTCAAGCGTACCCGAAAGCGAAGAGGCAGTTTCAGTATTTTTTGAAAGATCGAACCGTAAATGCAAGGCTTGGCGCCGCCTTGTCCCAGTGACCGCACCGATCGTGGTCGTAGTGGCGCATATCAGGTCGGTAATCAGACGTTCTCGTAATCGAACGATGAGCAGGAAGCATGTGGGAAACGCCGCTCTCTTGGCTCTGTCCTTCTCTTTCCATTGCTCTCCCAAAAATGACGGAGCATTATGTCTCTCGAACGACCGATTTCTGAATTGCTCGAACGAGCCGGCGTCGTGGTATACACGTCTCCCACGACCACGGTGCAGGAGGCCGTCGCGACCATGTCCGAGCACAATATCGGCTCCATTCTCATTCTAAAAGACAACGAGGATCTGGTCGGCATCTTTTCCGAACGCGACCTACTCACTCGGGTCATTGACGCGGGCCTGGATCCGGCGTCAACCCCGATCGAAGACGTCATGACGGGCGACGTGATTGTTGTGTCGGACGAGACGTCGCGCGGCGAAGCCCTCCAGATCATGCACGACAACCATATCCGGCATCTCCCGGTCGCTGACGAGTCGAACCTGTACGGAGTCGTTTCGCTTCGCGACCTGCTTCAGTTTGAGAAAGAAATGCAGGAGCAGGAAATCGCACAACTGCGGCGCCTCGTACTCGACAAGCCGTACCCGAGCTACCCTGGATGAGCGTATCTACATCACCGCCCGTCGCCTTCTCCCCTTGGTACCGACTCGGACTCCGGCGGGCCGGTCGGGGTCAGAACAAAATCGTCCCCCACCCGAAATTGAAAGCTTGGGTTCGCTACGCCCGCGGATTCGAGAGCCGGCGTCAACATGCTCCGCAGCGCGCGTGCGGTGTTTATTTTCGGCTGCGTCGATGACGCGAGCTGGGCGTTCGCCTGGCGGCGGAAGGTCGCTTCGACACGTGCAAGAGCATCTCGCTGTACCTCTTCTTGCATGTCCGTCGTGAACATTTTCATCCAACCACTTGATGATGTCCGGACCTCCAGCTGCCGAAGGTCCGGCTCCACGCTCTGAACGGACAACTCTGGCACCTGCACCGTGACCCTCCTATCCTCAACCGCGATCATCTCCGAGGTGAGGTCCTTCACGTTGAAACCGTATGACACGGTGCCAGGAATGCGAACGCGGACGGACGCGGTGCCAGTGGT
The DNA here is from genome assembly GCF_002554795.1 of Longibacter salinarum. Lineage (NCBI taxonomy): Bacteria > Pseudomonadati > Rhodothermota > Rhodothermia > Rhodothermales > Salisaetaceae > Longibacter > Longibacter salinarum. Next base: position 812,244 of record NZ_PDEQ01000001.1, read on the forward strand.
GTAAGGTAGGAGTTCCGGCTGCGTGATCTGCAGCATTGATGTCATCCACGACGGCGTCATAAACGACGTCGAATCAATGTCGATCGTCGCGCTCATATGCAGCTTCCCGGTCACAAGCACAGAGGCCGGCGTCTCGCTCTGTACCGTTGTGACCACGGTCCGCCGGACCGTCGCTTCGGACGGACCACGGAGCCACCAGACAAATACCGCGGCGATCAGGGCACCGGCGACGATCCCTCCGAGAATGGCGCCACGCTGCGTAGATGTCACGGGTGGTCAAGGTTTTGTCATAGGAAATCGACGAGCGCAGCCGAAACGGTTACGCCGGGCCAATGCCGAACAACGATTGTACGCGGGTGAGTAGTTCGGCGTTTGATAGAAGGACGAGTCCGACAACGGCGAGAGCAAGCCCCCAGATGTTCGTCTTTGTCAGGCGCTCACGCCAGAACGCGACGCCAAGAAGGGCAGCCAGTACGACGATCGAGATGTTGTTAATCGGGAAAACAACCGTACCCGGTAATTGCTCGAGGGCACGGAGAAGAAATTCCAGGGAGCCGTAATTGATGATCCCGAGGCCGATTCCCCAGACCCATGTTTGCCGGTCCGGCCATACTCCCGTGCGAATGCCTTTCTGTACGACGTAGACGAGCCCGATTAGAAACGAGATGCCGAATGCGAGGAGGAGAAACATGAAACGGCTGTTATCGGCCCCAAAGCCCTCCTGGAACGTTTTCATGGTGATGTCGACCGCTCCGCCTGAAAGGAACAGGATAAACAGTGTCCCCAGAACTTTCGCGTTTGGTTCCGGCACGTCGAGTCCTCTTTCTTCCTCTACGAAGACGTCGCTCTCCTCGGGCGCCCCCTCACCTTCGGATGCTGCCGTTGTTACGTATGCGCCGGCCGTGGCCGGTACGCCCTCATGGACCGGTTCACTGTTCCGAATGGGTTCATCAATCGCATCAGCGCTCCCATCTGGAGTCTGGGCAATCAGAAAGAACGCCACAGCCGCACACCCCATTCCGATGAGTTGCATCACAGACGGTTCTTCGGCCCAGATAAGCCATGAGGCGAGAAACGGAAGCACAACGGACACGCGCATCACGCCGATGGAGAGCCCCATTCCCGCCACATCGGTAGCGACCATCAACATGAAAAACCCGAAGATGAGAAGCGCTCCCGTTCCGATCCCGAGCAGGAGAAGTGGACCGGAGAGCGTCAGTCCATCGGAGGCTCCCCGTCCGCCGATCGCGATCAGAACCCCGGCCACACCAACGGCAGCCGCGTAGTTGATTGTCAGGAGTGCGGTCCGATCAAGCTGACGCTGCCCCGCCACCTTGAAAATCATCCCAATGGAAACGCTACAGAGAACCGCGAGAGATAGATACAGCATGCAGAAAGAGAGGAAAACGCAGAATGAGGAGGGGCGTCTCGTGACGTTAACCACGAGACGTCGTGCAATGAGTGACCGTTCGTCTACTCGCCTGTGACGAACGTATAGTAGCGCAGACGCTGCGGGAACGGCTTCGGATCGCGAATCTGAAGATCCGAGGGCACCGTAATTTCCGGCTCCACGAAGCCCGACGTGTCGGAGCGAATTTCTTCGTACGACACCGTCGCAAAGAAGCCAGGGGCCGTTTTCGCTTCGAACGTGTGCTCAAACAACACCCGATACTTCACGGTGATCACGGAGGGCTCCAATGCAACGAGGTTTTGGTCGGACGGCACGCCGCTTACTTCGACATCGACGCGAAGGGAGTCTTCGGTGAAGCGACCTGCCTGAGCCACCGCTGCTACGGACGAGATGCTCCTCTCAAGGAGCTGGTCAAGCGTGTCGGAGAGTGGCACCTGTACGCGCACAGAGTCCCGCACATCGTCCAGGGTAATCGCTTTCGTTGGCCAGGAGGCGAACGACTCGACAATCGACCGCGCCCCGGAAATGGTCACCGAATCCGGCCGTAGACGCAAGGGCCCGAGCATTTCGTAGGATCGCGGCATGTCAACGGTCACCTTCGACCGGATCGGAAGTCGACGCTCCGTGCGAGTTTCCGTGGGTACGTCGATCTGCTGTGGCGAAACACTCACAACCTGAATGTTCTGGGTTTCAGGAACTGCGAGAGCACTGCGGACATCGACGGGCGAGTTGGACACGTCGACCGCTACCTCCGGGGGATTGAGCCGGAGTAAGATGAGTTGTAGTCCCTGTCCCTTCAGTTCCACACGAACGGCCTCCGGTGGAAGGCTCGTGAGAGCACGATCCGGCGGCAGGTTGACGACCTGCGTGGGGATATCGATCACAACGGTCCGCTGCTCATCAAGTGTAAGCGTAAGCCACAACGTCGCCGAAATTAAAACGCAGACGGCAATGACAAGAGTACGATTCGGGTCTTCCGGCTCATGTTGGCTGTTGCCGGACGTCTGAAACACCTTGCGAAGGCGTTCCCAGAAAATAGGACCTTGTGAACCGGTATCCGTCGAGGGCACGTCGGGGACAGCAAGTTAGAGGGTCAGCGGTCGAGAATGGGCGGTGAGTCGCGCCGGAATCATGCCTTGCACGCGGGCTCTCGCGTCTGGTTCGCTTCCGGATATGGGATCCGTGTGCGTGGATGCGGAACACCCTATGAAGCCGGTGTCGCAAATCGCCGTACCGTTGATCTTGCCGGGCAAGCATTCGTACCATTGGCCGTACCCTCAGGCATCACGTGCCCATCTCTTCCCTCTTTGCCAGCACACGCTCCGTCGTGGATATCGGAAATCTAACCCGTCGAGTTGCAAAGGGAAGTGGGATTGTATTCGCCGGGCAAATGGCGGGGAAGCTGATCGGCATGTGCCTGCAGATCGTGCTGAGTCGAGGGCTCGGGGCCGCTCTATATGGCACGTACACGCTGGCTATAAGCGTCATGCAGATCATGCGGGAGATCGGCACGCTCGGCCTGCACGGAGGCGTGGTCCGATTTAGTTCGGAGGCTCGCGCGAAGGACGAATTGGCTCGCGTCAAGGGAACGCTCATAGCCAGTCTGGGCCTTGGCCTCGCCGCGGCAACGGGCCTCGCCGGCATCCTGTACATCTCAAGCACTTGGCTGGCCGTCCAGGTCTTTTCGGATGCTGCACTCGCGTCCGTGCTTCGCAGTTTTGCCTTCGCGCTCCCGTTCTACGTTTTCACCTTTCTCTCCTCCCGGGCCGCTCGCGGACTGCAGGTGATGACCGCGGACGTCACCGTCGGTACAGTTGCTCAGCCGCTGATGAATCTTCTTTTCGTCGGCACGGCATTCGTCTTTGGTTGGGCGCTGGACGGAGCGGTGATGGCATTCGTCGCGTCGTCGGTCGTCAGTGCCGGACTCGGTCTCTACGTCGTCATACGGATCGCCCCCGTCCTGCGAGATGGTGACGTCAAATCCGCGTTCGATGTTGGCGGCTTGCTCGGCTACTCCCTCCCCGTCATGGGCGTTACCCTGACGGCCCTGTTCGTAGATCAGGCAGATCGGATCATGATCGGTCTGCTGGCCACCTCCGCAGACGTTGGCCTTTACAATGTTGCCGCCCTCCTCGCGACTCAGGTTCGCTTCATGCTCACATCCGTGAGCGCAACCTTTACACCGCTGATTTCCGACCTGTACCACACCGGGCGCCGCAGTGAACTGAGAAGCCTTTTTCAGGTCACCACGCGATGGATCGTAACCTTGTCGATTCCGCTCGGACTTGCGCTCGTTCTTTTTCCCGAACCACTCCTCTGGCTATTCGGTGCTGAGTTCCTCCCGGCCGCCCCGGTCGTCATGGTCCTCGCTGTCGGCTCCTTTCTGAACGGCGCCATCGGGACGATCGGATTGATGCTGCAGATGAGCGATCACGAGCGGCTCGTTCTCGTGGACAACATCGCCCTCGCTGTGATCAATGTCGGTCTCAACCTGTGGCTGATTCCGATCTACGGCCCGGTTGGAGCCGCCGTAGCAACGGCTGTCTCCGTCACGATGGTCAACGTGATTCAGTACCTCCAGGTAAAGTACCTGCTCGACGTCACCCCCTTCAGTGCGGCCTACCTCCGTCCCATCGGAGCCGGCATTGTCTCCGGCATCGCCGGCTGGGGCGCGAGTGCGGCACTCGACCCCTGGTTCCTCCACGAGGTTGTCGGCATGCTTACGACAGGCGCGACGTATCTCGGCGTGCTCTTCTTTATCGGGCTCCCAGAGGAAGACTGGGATGTCGTCGCTCCCGTTCTGAAGCGGACCGGACTCGACCGATTCATTTCATCGACGGCGTCGGACCGGGACTAACGTCAGACTAGAAGGGCGCGGATGGTCGACAACGTCTGTCCGGTCCACCTCCCCCTTGCTCAACGCCAGCCGTGCTTTCGAGCCCGACGGCGGATAACGATGCGTAGCGACTCGGCAATGAGAGCAATCGCGTCCGACCAGAAGTCCGTATCAAAAGCCACGGGCGGCGTCGGATACCCGTAGTCGTGCATTTGCTCCCGCGCAACGCGTTGTATCACCCATCGGCGAGCGGGAGGCAGACGGTCCTTCCACTTCTGGGTGTTTGACGGATCCACGGGTCGCCTCGTGTTCTTCTTCCATGGCTCCGCACTGAGAGCGTCCTCCGCGTTCTCGTGAAACGACAACATCCCGGGATCGAAGGGGAGGCGCAAAAACGAGCACACCTTTCGTAGTTCGTCCTCGGGGTGACGCAAGAGGTCCTCGTACCGGAGATCATGGAAATGGCCACCGAGCGCGGATCGATAGGTGTCAATCTGCTCGGCGTAGCGCCTCCAGGTCCAGGCGGTTTCAATGATGGTGTCCCGGTTCCATGGCATCGGTTGCTGCGACAGGTAAACATCCCGCGGATCGCGCGTGATGGCGATAAATACAGCCTGCGGAAAGTGCGTCCTGATCGTGTCGATGTGAGCGAGGTGATCCGGCGTTTTCTCTCCCCAGACGCGAGCCGCTTTGCGTGCGGCATACGTCTGAAGCAGTACCCGAAGGATGTCTGCAGGAGCATCACCGGCCGCGTCACGAATCTGCTGCCATTCCTCCGCAGAGAGATGCATGTCTTGCACGCCCGACTCGGCTTGGAGAAAACGGATGGCTTCGGCTTTCGCTTCCGCCGACGGAGAGCGATTTGCGACGTCGCATTTCGTAAAAAAATGCGTCTCTGGTGCGATGGAAATGTCCGCGTGCGCGTCGAGCATCGCGCTGAACAGCGTCGTGCCGGACCGCGGCATTCCGACCACGAAGACGGGACTGGCAGGCATGTCGGAGCGTGAGATAGGCGTTTCGTCGTCTGGGTTGAAGCGCGAGCTGGATCCCGAATCTAGCGTGCCAGCACCTCCCGGTACAGATCGATCGTCTGGCGCGCGAGAACGGGCCACTCCAACTTGTCGAGAGGCGCCCTCTCGGGCCGTTCGGTCCGGAGGACCCAGTCGAGAGCTTCGCGAAGCCGTTTCGGCGTCAGGGTTCCATCGTACGTGTGAACCCACTCCGGTCCGACGTTGTCGCGCAATTCGCCCATCGCGCCCCGGTTGGGAACGAGTACGGGACGGTTGAAACTGAGGGCAAGGAGGGCGCTCCCAGAATGCAGGATGTGATCGTACGGGAGCACAACAAGATCCGACGCAGCGAGGTATCTCGGCATGAGATCCTCCGGGACGTATCGGAGATCGAGACGAATGCGTGAGTCTCGTTGAGCTGCCATCTGAATAGACTCGCGCAGGGTGTCAGTGCTCGGCTCTCCGACGACCAGCAGGCGTGCGTCGCCCTCACACCACTGGCGAAAGATTCGTACGAGGTGCGGGACGTTCTTGTACGGGCGAATACGTCCGACGTAGAGGAGGACCGGCGCATCCCGATGCAGTCCGAGATTTGCCCGCGCGTCGTCTCGGTCATGGGGGTCCGGATACGCGTCTCTATAGTGGCCATGCGGAACGATGGCGGACGGGACATCTGAGAGCGCACCGATTTCACGCCGGGCCATCTCCAACCCGTCCTGGCTCAGCGAGATGAAGCCATCTACGAGGCTCGGAAAAACGGACCAGAACATGTTTTCAAGGCCGGCGTGATGCGACTCGTGAGGACCGAGATCATGTCCGGTCCAGACGACCCGAGTGCCTCGCATCCGGGCCAGCGCCAGGGTGGCAATCTCACCCATAACATAGCTGGCTGATCGCCACCAGTCGTCGAGGCTAAGAAAATCGTCAGGCCAGTGAACGTGGATGATGTCGTACGCCCCACTCACCGCGCGCTTCGGCGTGAACTCGTCGACCGTAACGCCTTCCTCCCCTTCCATCGCGGAGTACAACAGGCGATTGTATGGATTCCCGGTCTTGTTATCGAACGCTGGCCAGGCAAGAATGCGGAGAGAAGACACAATCGATCGGAGAAAAGAGACGTTGAGCGAAGAGAGGACAACACGATCAGACTATCTAGTCAGAGCGGACGGCCGATGCTGCCTGCAGGCCTCGTCGAGAAATCCAGCCATTCGGCGCGCCTGTTGCTGCCGGTTGTGCTCCTGGATCTGATTCCACGCCGCTCCCGGACGAGGATTCCCTTCCTTCCAGGCGGTGTAATGTGCGAGAATCATCTCTTGCGCCGATCGCGCATCGTTCCAGTCGACGATCTGACCGGCTTCGTGGGCGTCCAAAAGCGAGGCCGCATCACCATCGGGCGGACCGACACCGATGACCGGGCGCCCGCTCGCGAGGTATTCGTAGAGCTTGCTCGTGATCATTCCCCGCGCCTGAGCAAATGGTTCGATGACGAGGAGAAGAAGCGTCGACGCTGCCATCTCACGAATCGCGTCCGCGTGTGGAATAAACGGAACGCGCTCGACCCGGTCCATCAGGTTTCTTTCTTCAATGGCATCTACCACGGCCGGGTCCACCGTGCCGATCAACCGTACTTTGAGGTCCGGAATGTCGCTGTTGTCCTGTAGAGCCGCAAGCGCATCCCACACGGCCGTCGGATTACGACTCGCGTATAGCTTCCCGACGTGAGAAAGCACGAACGAGCGATCGCCCGAATCCTCCTTGCTATGCGCCGCCGCCAGGGATGACCCCTCGGACACCGTCGGCCCGTCGGGATGGACGACGGAGAAGGCGCGGGCGTCAAAGCCATTTTCGACCACTCCGTACGTTCCCTCTTGCTTGGACCGAAAGAGCTCAGCCCATGACGGACTCACCGTCGTGACGAGGCTGGCATCACGAAGCACGCTTTTCTCAAGCCGTTCGTCGAGACGGCGAGCCCATCCGGTATGGGGAAAGTCGTCGTAGTAGCTGATGTCGGTCCACGGATCGTGGAGATCAGCGATCCACGGCAAGCCACTGGCGCGGGCGAGACTCCGGCCGACAAGATGGACCGAGTGGGGCGCTCCCGTCGACAGAACGGCGTCGAAGCGCCCGCTGTCCAGCAATTCCTTCCCTCGAACATGTGCGAAGGGCCACCATCCGACGCGGGCATCCGGGATGAACACGTTCGCCCGGATCCAGCGTGCTGCTTTTTCCAGAAAAGAGCGATCCTCTCCAAGTGATCCGGCCGGCAGCCCTTCGTCCCCTTTCACCTTCTTGTACAAAGCCAGCGGATCGAACGCTCCGGTCCGGTGAACCTGCACCGAATCCGGCACGGCGCTGAGCAGGGATGGATCACGGTTCGGATAGGCGCCCTCCTTAACCGTCAGTACTTCAGGCTGCCAGCCGGCGTCCTCGAGGTACTCCAGGAACTGTAAGATACGTTGCACGGCCGGGCCGCCAGCCGGCGGCACGTAGTAGGCAACAATCAGGACACGTCGAGCAGCCACAGAGTGTGTGGTGTTATGAACGTAAGGCGGATCGAGCGGGCGATTATGTTCCTCAGGCTCCGTTGCCTCGGTCATCATCGCCATCGGCTCCGGTTTGTTTCCCTTCTTCGGCCGCACGTCCTTCCTCCTTCCGACGCCGATAATACGGAAGAGCAAGCATGAACGCGACACCTCCGTACACAATCGCCGTCGTCACACCCGATATCAACGTACCGTAGCGGTCGGACGCCGGCGTGAACGTCATGGTGAGGGTGTGGGACCCGGCTGGCACGTGCACTCCACGCAGCAGGTAGTTCACACGATGAATCTGCACCTCCTCCCCATTGATCGAAGCCTCCCACCCCGCTGGATAATAGACCTCGCTTGCCACGAAAAGACGCGGCGAATCGGTCTCGACGGACCAGGTAATTTCGCGAGGCGAATACTCTTCCAGCGTCACGGACGCGGTCGATGTGGAATCGATCGGGCTGATCGGTCCGTCCAGCGGCTCCGGAAGAACCGCCATTTCGCGCGGGTTGAAGTCTCCACTCCGTAGGAAAGACCACGTCTCCTCCGCGGACTCGATCACACGGGTGGATCCGACGAGATAGCCACGCGGCACCGCATTGGCATTTTCCAACACAAGAACGCCGCTTTGCTCGTCCTGAAAGACCACGTCGGTTCCCGGCAACTGCTGCGTCGAGAGGATGTAGCGGGCATTCATCATATCGACCGCGTTGTCGCTGATGCCTCCGTTCGGGCCACGGAGGATGTGGTCGAGGTAGTCCTGATACCGCTGAAGCTTGGCGCCGTGGTAACCACTAAGGGACTGGTGCAAGTAGGGTGTGTAACCATCGCCGCTGAGGCCGGAGGCTCCCGGTCGACGAAGCGGAAGCACTCGGAAATGGCCTGCGCCGCCGAGTTCATCCTCGCGTTCCTCGAGCCATTGATCGAAGGCGAACGTTTGAATTTGCTGCTCCGCATCGGGAGTCGGCGAAAAACTTTGATCGTTCAGGTACCGTCCATCCACGGTCCATAGGTCGATAAGAACCACCAGCACGACGCCGGCGGCCGCGACTGAGGCCGGTGCGGTTTCGCGCCGATACAACATCAAAAGTCCGCCGGCGACCAGGAGAGCCAAGAGGGAGCGCAGCGCATCATCCGAAAACGACTCTTCGCGAGCGTCCCTTCGCTTCTGAATCTCCTGCTGCGCGGCCTGACGCACCCGTTGCTGTCCAACATTCGGATACTGCTGGCGAATCATCTGGACCAGGCGCGCTTCCTCGTTGGGCTTCTCGAAATCCAGCAACGCGTCGCCGCCGAGATAGAGGAGCCCGACGAGAGCTACCATCGCGCCGAACGCGTACATCGTGGCTTTCGTCTTTTTCTCCTCAACAGCCTTCTTCTTCGTGCGACGGAGCACGTCATTGAGCCCAATTCCCGCAAGCACAGCAATAGCGAGGACCGAGATACTCAGCCACGTCTCCGGCGCCCTGAAGGCGTCGAAGTACGGAAAGAACTCAAACATCGGCCGGTTTACAATAGCGAGATGCCGCCCGAAGGCAAAGAGAATGGTTACCAGTGCACCGGCCGCGAGTCCCTGCACGACGCGGGTACGAACACGGTAGACAGCGAGTCCGGCGAGGGACAGCGCGACCGCGCCGACGTAGTGCGGCCCCGCGGTGAAGGGCTTCGGGCCCCAGTACGTCCCCCCCGAGCCGCCGAATGCATCAGCGACCGCAAGCGTGATGATCTCGCCGATGCCCTGACTCCAGCGCATGGCGTTCTCCCATCCCATATTTCCTCCCTCGCCCGTCCCAGACGCCGCGCCTCGGACGCTAAACTGCTTGTACTCCCACGTCGGCCAGTACGGCTGAAGCACCATCAGCAGCGCGAGAATGGTACCAAGCGCGAGCCACCCGGTGGCTTTCGCGATCGGCTTCCACGTTCCATCACGCACCGCACCGATCATCTCCACCAGCCACCAGACGAAGGCCAGCATCAGGACGTAGTAGGTGATCTGCGGATGTTGCGCCCGCAACTCGACGGCGAGCACGATCGCGAAACAAAAGCCTCCGAGTGGACCCGGATTTCGTAATGTGTACGCAAACGCTAGAAGAATGAATGGGGCAAACGCGAGCGCGACGAATTTTGTCTGATGCCCTGCCGCGAGAATGATCGGCATGTACGTTGTGAAGCCGTACGCGATGCCGGCAAGCAGGCTCGAGAAAAAGTTGCCTGTCAGGTAAAACGTCAGTAGATACGCTCCCGCGAGCATCAGAAACAGATGCGTACTCGGCCATGCGTACGGTCGAAGCGTATTAATGACGGTGTCGACCTGGGGAATCTCCGACCCGTAGTTAATGAGGTAGCCAGGCATACCACCGAATGCATTCGGCGCCCACAGCGCGTCGTCCCCGGTCTCCTCCTCGTACTGAATCATCGCTTCCGCCATCCCACGCCACTTCACGATGTCGGTCCCATGGAGGCCCTTTCCGTCGAAGTGAATCGGTGCGAAGAAGCTGACCGACAGCACAATGAACAGGAGCATGGAGACGCCGTGACGAGCCAGCGGCGACAGGCTGCTTAGAAACCCGTCCTGAGCGTGTGGCGGACGACCGCGACGCGACGAGCTCCGGGCAGAAGACGATGACATGTGAGCGTAGAAATGGCTTCGAAGGGAGGAGAAAGCTGAGAAACAGCCCGCAGCAGGCAGGAAACGGGGGCTATGATGCAGGCGGTGCCGTTTGAGTGCTTTGAATCAGGTGGGACGCGCATTCCCGGGCCAGATTAGCAAGAGCGCGACGGGGACCGGAATCGGAGCGGGCATACGCGTCCAACCACGGCCCATCAAAGAGAGCAGCGCGATCCAGTTCGTGCCGCCCCTTCAGATAATGGAAAATCGCAGGTGCCTCGGCATCGTCGGGCGACGTAGCAAGCTCCCAGTTGTACGTGTGGTCCAGGAGGTCGTACTCTACCTCATTAGATAGCAGCGCGAAGGCAACCGCCAGTTGCTCCGCGACCCAGTATGCGTACGTCGTTTTCTGGCGCGATGGAAAAAAGCGAGCGTACAGGCGGTGAGCCGTCTCGCGAAAGAGACCGGGAAGCGACTCCACGGCCGACGACGCACGACGCGACACGAGTTCGTAGGCGATGCGAGGAGCATGGTAGCGGACGATCTCCACCGCCGGCTTCGTCATCACCATGACCCCACAATTGAACAGCGGGATGTCTCGAGGGAAACGCGCGTCCTGTACATCGGCAGCGGACGCTCCATCGGGGACGGCAAACTCGCGAATCAGTGCGTCCAGCGGTCCCGCCTCCTGCGAACCGATCTCCCCCATCATGCGGCCACGGAACTGCGCTCGGCCGGGGTCGAGACCGTCCACCATGGGACCGAGATCTGCGAATGAGCACGTGTCGGCGTCCAGGTAAAGCAAAACGTCGTAGGATGTGTCCGCCGGGAACAGTGCGTTGAATTTATTCGCGAAGAGCCAGCCATAGTGGCGGGGCATTACGCGAACGTTTACGTCCCCCATCGACTCAAGCTGTTGCCGATCGGTGGCGGGCATGTCACGCCCATTCACCGAAAGGGTAATGGGAGCGTCGGATAGCGCACCGGCACGAGACCGGATGCTGTAAACGAGCAGCTTCATCATGTTGATGAACGCCGACTCGGGCTCCCCCACGATGGAGATGCGAACGCGCATACGTGGAACCGTTAATGACTGCTGTAACGACAGGCGTTTCCCTATTCGATGACTTTAGGGACGCGGAAATGTTTGCCGTCGGTGTCGGGCGCGTTGCTGAGCGCCTCGTCCCGCGAGATTCGAGACGTACTGGAATCCTCGCGGGTACGATTTGCAAGTTCTAGGACGTGTGTCATCGGCTCCACACCGGAGGTGTCAACACGGTCAAGGTCCTTCACATACTCCAGAATGCGGTTGAGATCTTCGGCAAGATCGCTCTCCTCTTCTTCAGAGAAGCTCAGTCGAGCAAGAGCAGCGATGGATCGAACATCGTCGCGAGACACAGACATAGCGCGATTTAGCACTAAAAAGTATGGTTACGAACACACATCGTCTCGCCCGAATCCAGAGAGGCATGAACCCCGACATCCGGGTCGAACGAGAGCAACGAGAATCACAGCCAGGGGTTTCTTCTCGCAGCCCAATCACGACCGTTTCTGGGTCATCCGGCCGGAGCGACACCCGACATTCGTCGTGCTCCCGCGTTGCTTTCTCCTTCCGGGTGAACGCCCCGGAAGGTGACATCGCTATACCGCTTCACGCTGAACGTCTCTGATCATATGAATGAGCGTCGTAGCCGCCCGGAGACCGTACTTCGGGCGCGGCTCGACGTAGACTTCGAGGCTTAGCGACCCGACGTAGCCAACGCTATACAGGCCGCGCAACTGGTGGAACCAATCGATGTCTCCCTCCCCAAAGGCCGTATCTTCCCAGTAGCCGTCCGTAATGCGGCCATCCGCGCATCGAACATGGGCGATCCGCTCGCCAAGAGCCTCCAATCCTTCCGCCGGACGCTCGCCGGCACGTAGCGACGCCACTGGATCCCAGGTTGCGCGGACATTCGGATGGTCCACCATAGCAAGAAGACTGGCGAGTTCCACACCGGTACGACAACCGGTTTCCGTTCCGTGATGGACGCACACGAGCACGTCATGCGCCTCCGCACGGGCTCCCGCACGGCGCAGGGCGTCCGCCATTCGGTCGAACGAGACATCTTCCTCGGCTGCGAACGGCGGGATGACGACGCGGGGACACCGAAGGCGGTCGCAGAAGTTGAGCGTCTCGTCGAACGTGACGAGGTCATTCATCCACGCAGCCGTGTCACTGACCGGCCCCTCGAACATGCTCGGCACGATGGCCGACAGAAACTTGCCGGAGCTCTCCAGCGCATTGCTGATTTTGGATTCGTTGACGCGGGGCACGCGGTCCTCCGCGCCGCCGACGGTGCGAAGCTCGACGCCTTCCAACCCCCACAACTCCGTGTAGTGGAGCGCGCGGCCGAGGTCGTTCGTAACAGTGTCAGTGAGCCAGACGGGTAACATGTGGTGGATGGATTCCGGCAGTAAGACGATCACCGTCTGTACGGCAAAGCCACGCGTTAGGTGCACTTCCGATCGTCAATCTCCGCAATTTCGCTGGATCTCACGATCGCTTCGCGCTCTGTAGGCCGATGAAGGATGCTGTTCGCGCCGTTCGGTCGCCGAATCGGGTTGACGCAGTCGCACGAGTTACGACCTGGCTAACGAGTAAAAAAGCCCGGCCTCCGGGCGAACCGGAAGCCGGGCTTCGAATGGTTGTGCCATCACCTGCGCATGGCCGCAGGGTGCGTCCCGTCCGAGTCGAGGTTAACGGACCACCGTCATCCGTCGGGTCTCACTGAAGCTGTCACCCGTGACGCGGATGAAGTAGACGCCACTCGACAGCTGGGATGCGTCGATGGTCATCGACTTCGTGCGATTGGGCTCCAGCGGTCCGTCGTGGACCGTCGCGACGCGGCGGCCGAGAAGGTCGAACATCGTAATCCGGACGTTTTGCTTCGACCGGACGGTCAAATCCATCGTCGCTCTGGCTGTGACCGGGTTCGGAGCCGTCTTCGACAGCTTGTACGCCCGATCCAACGTTTTCTCGACCGGAATGGTCTTCGAGTACGATGTGGATCCGTCGACATTCACCTGGCGAAGACGGAAGGAGTGCTCACCATAGGCGAGTTCTTCTTCGACCGTAAAGGCGTATGCCGAGCCCTCGGACTTGGCAGTTTGTCCATTCACAAACCCGACGGAGCGGAAGGAGGAGGCACCATCGGGCTTCACCTGGACCTCAAAGCCCGTGTCCTTCACCTCAGACTTCGTGCTCCATTCGAGAACGATGTTTTCCTCGGTCTGATGCCCCGTGAACGACGCAATCTCGACCGGAGCCGGCGCATCCTTCGGCGTGATACGGAGGCGGTAAGCGGGGACGCGTGATGTATCCAGCGATGCCTTAGATGCCACAGGCGATGTATCTACCGTTTCACTCAGCGGGACGATCTCTGGAGTTGATTGCCGGTCATTATTGGACAGGCGAAGGTGAAGCGCCTCCACGGATGCGCCAGTCGTCGAAGATAGCGACTTGTCTGTCGAGAACGTGAGTTCGGGTGACGTTGCGGCTTCGTTCATCTTCCACCTCGCATCGGGTCGATCAAGTCGCTTAACGCCATCGTCGGACGTATCGGCCGTACCTTTCGTATCGATCAATTCGATAATCCACGAGTCCGGTATGTTCTGCGTCGCTGCAACGTGAATATCGAGACGAGCACTTACGCCTTGCGAAAGGACCTGTAGATCGACCGTAACAGGGTCATCCGGGATCGGAAGACTTTCGACAGCCTTTGGCCCAACGGATCCATCATGCAACCTACCCAGCGGGGCAAGTGTCACGTACCGGCTAGCCAACGGTGTATACTTAGCCGCATCAAACACGTCCCAATCAGTCGAGGATCGGTCCGTAAATCGGATCCAAGCCGCCTTATCGTAGGCAACCACGTTTCCATCGGTCTCCTGCGCGATAAGCCTCAACTCGATACGTTTTGGCGGTGAAGATGCAGAATGCTTTGACGCACCTAAAATCGGTTTCGTGTCGCCGAAGACGCGACCTGAAAGTGGAAACGTAACCGATTGATCAACACCCGAGCCATTTCGGTCAACGAAAAAGCCCTGCCATGCTCCGATTACAGTGCTGGTTGTGGTCGAGAGCAATGTATACGAGCCAGTGTTTCCGTTGGCATCTGTTCCACTACTGTAGGGATCCCAGGCTTGAACATCCGCCTGGAACGAGTTCGTGAAGGCATTGCCCCCTGCAGTCATTGTGCTGATATCGAAGTTGTAGGGATACGGATTGGCTAAAAAATGTGTTGTACCCACGGGCCCCGTTGGTAGAGGGTCATCGATTCCAACCGTGACCTCACTTTGACCTGTTGGTTCACCCTTCGTGGGCTGAATGACGAGAGATGGATCAATCGGATCCGCATCATCCGTACCGAGATCATCGAACAAGTACAGCATCGCACCTCGACCGTTCACCAGTGGGGTAGCGGGAGAGCCGGTGCTGAAAGACTGAGACGACTCATCCCATGTGTAAAACATGGCAGACGGCAGGTTGAACTCGATCAATGCAGGATCCGAGTCACTCTTGAGATCACCTGCAGTTATTGATCCCCCAGACTCCGTTTCAAGCGGCGCGCCAATCATGCGCCACCCGGCGTCCCCTCCTTTCGTACCTGTTACTGCATTACCTTCATTACCAACCGAACCTTCGATCACCAGAGAAAGCGTCAAGAGCGGGCTGACCGCACGGTCCGACGAGCCGATCGTATAGAACCTTCCGTCTTGCAGTTTAACGTCCGCAAACGTGATGGCATCACCTTCAACGCCAGCAGCAGTCGCTTCTTCAATCCAGTTCGTACTGCACCCATTATTGTCGTTCGGGTCGTCACTGCAAGAAATCAATACGTAATTGGAGGGAAGCCCGATGTCCTGGGCCGGATCGGATCCAAGACCAGCATCACTCAGATTGAAGGTTACATCTACCGTGATTGCCGAACCGCCGTCGTCGTTCCGATCGATATACCATGCCCTCTGCATGCGGCTGACGAGGGTTAAGCTGCCATATGTCTCCAAATCGGACGTAGCAACGAAATTTTCCGTATCCGGGGTTCCGTGACCTGCGAAGAGGAAGTCACCGCTCGTGTCGAGGCCACCAATATCATCTAAGCGAATACCGCCCAGTTCTGCACCGGCATGCACCTCTTCCGGGTCGGGACCATCGTTGTTTGCGTCGACGAAGCCAACACCCAGGACATCGCCACCGTAGCCATAGTCCGTGTCGCCGGTGTACTCGTCGACGTTGCCTAAAGCATACTTGGCAGTAAGATAGTTTGAGACAATGGTACGCTGAGCCTCGTTCAATGAGGCACGGTACGCAATCAAGTCACCCAGCTCACCATCTAAAAACTGGGTCCTTGTGAGGTCGACGGTATTCGGGTTGCCGCTTTTGCGGTTTCCGTTGCCATTTCCATTCCCGTTCCCGCCTCCACCGCCTGTAGCCTCCTCGATTCGGGCACCGATAATGGCATTCGTTCCAGATATTGGACCAGAAGAAGTATTGTCAATCCCTCCGACGTTGACGCGGAAGTCGACAAGCCCCCCAGAAAATTTAGAATCGAATATCTGTAGATCCCCGGTGGACTCACCGCCGATCTGGACCTCATTTCCGGCTTGCGTCGAAAACACCGATACGCCACCACCTTGGTCGTCATACCCCACTTCACGTACCTGAATCTGGTTACCTGGATCTCCATCCGTAAATAGCACCGACAGAATGGTCTGATCGGCATCTGCTGTTGTCGATGCAGCAGCGAAAAGAGTGTTCTCGCTGGCCGCTATGTTCGTCAGCGATGGTACAGCCAAGTATTGCGCTCCGCGAAACGAAACAGACGGGCGGGTATCGAAGACAGATGTCGAGGCGGTGAATGTAGGTGATGCGCCTTCTCCGACCGCATCGTTCGAGTTGCCAGACCGATCCGACCAGGTGTCGACCGGATCACCGTTTGCAAGATTCAGACTGGATGCATCAAGCCAAACCGCAAGATTGTCACGGTCTCCCACACCACCAGGCCCGTGAGGACCGATGCGGTCATTATCAATCAGCCGCAAGTCCGCCCTCGATTGCGCCCCAACCGTTGCCCCGGATGGATTGGAGAGCGTTAGGGTAACGGTCTCATTGAATTCCACGGTCGCATCGTCGTTTACAGCAATCAGGATCGACGCGGTCGTCTGGCCCGCGGGAATCGTTACCGGAGACGTTGTAATCGGAGAGAAATCGTTGCCGGGGTCGGGTGGTAGATCAAATTCGACAGACACGTTCGTGCCAACCACATCGCTCAACTGGACTGTAACCGTTGCATTCTCCCCCTCCGTCCCGATAAATGAGCTTGCGGCAAACTCAACCGTCGGAGCCGTCTCGTCATCAGTGATGCTTACAAATGCAGACGGAAGCGTACCACCACTACCGTAAAGTGTCGCACCGTTTTCAGCCGCCACAAGAGTGATAACGACCTCTTCGGTACCTTCGTAAAGAGCATCATCAAGAGCGGTGATATTGATCGTCTTGTCATTTTCGCCCGATGAAAAAGTCACACTTCCATCAGGGCTCGACGGATCAAAATCCTCTCCCGGTGTGGCTTCGCCAGAAAACTCGTAATAGATCGTTTCCCCTCCTGCAGCTGCTTCACTCAGTGAAACAGTTGCCGAAGCTGCACCGCCATTTTCAATAATAGACGACGCTCCCATAGAGACGGTCGCCCTCGGTAGGGTGCCGTCATCGTCAATGATGCCGTAGTTGAAACTTGAGACGTCTCCTGCTCGCAGAAAATCGCCAGAGGTCGAGAGATTCAAGAGATCCACCGTTACGAACTCCGTGTTATTCTCTTCTGTCGCGTCACCAACAACAGCGACAGGCTCTGGAGCGCTAGGAGCCACACTCGGGTCATTTAAATTAAACGTCGTCACGCCTCCGGGAACGGTAAGCGGGGATGTACTCGCACAGCAGGTTTCGTAGTCGGCCCCCTGGATAGGCCCGTTTGCCCCACTTGTTACCCGCACATCCACGGTCAGGGGCGTGCGGTTCGGATAATTTAGTTTGAGGGGAATGGTTGGCGCTGTACTACCTGAATCGCCTTCGAAACCGCTGTTATCCGACTCCGCGAATGAAATCGTACGCTGAATTCTAGCGAGCGCTATGTAATCGCCATCATTGATCGTAATGGGATCACTTTCATATAACCCGGTTGTGGTGTTCTCATCAAGATCGTAAAACGCTGCTCCGTTGCTGAAATCACCATCCCGGTCGATGAAAACCGCAAAGTCGTCGTAGCTTCCCAGTGAGCCAGACAGATCACCCGAAATCGTGAGAGATGCCGTCGACGTGTTTGTAAGGTCGACTCGCCACTCGCGCAACGTCTTTTGAACGCTACCATCCCCATTCGGACGTTCTTGATTGGAAAACGCTGGCGTTTTGCCATCGTGACCAATGAATGCAAATCGGCCGCTACCGAACGATGATGAGCTGACACGAAGGTCGGAAGACTGTGCAGCTAAGTGGTCGCCGAGGGCAGCCACGCCAATGACGTCACCTGCAGCCCCAATCCCCGCGAGATCAAATCGATACGTCGCATCTGTGAATAGGTCCGTATCAATCGTGATACTGTACTTTTCAGCGAGATATGTGTAAACCGATCGGAGCTCCGCCGCATTGAGACTTCGATTAAACACGATCACCTCTGCAACGTCGCCGATCAGTCCATTTCCAATCGAAGCGCCGGTCACACCGACAGATCCTCCTCCACCGGTGTTGACGGACCCGTTGATGACGAGATCTACTTCACCGGAACCGGTGTCAACCATCGACGAGATGACGTTAAACGACGTTGCTCCGGACGCACTCGATGTCGCCCGGGTCGTACCATTTGGACCTCCCTGTCCCCTACTCCCACTGGCAGAGAGAAAATTGAAGTAGTTTGGCCCGGCCTTGACCTCGTAGCCCAAGACTCGTTCGCCCTGATTCCATAGAAATTGCTCCTGCCCTTCGATGGCACCCGTACGGCGCGATACAGTGATTATTGTATTATCACTATTGGACAGCCCGTCAAGCCCTGATACCATGTTTAGGACGTCATCGCCGTCGAATTCAACGACGGGGAGCCCGTTGAGAACCCCTTCCCGATAGGTAGGGTCTCCGTTGATCGACGTGGGAGCGTTTGCATTCCCAGATTGATCTGCCCAGTCAGTGAGCGTCGTACCATCGGCATCTGCAATCCCCCGGTCGGCCCGAAGCCACAGAACATTGTCTCCACTATTTCCAACGCCTCCCGGCCCCGTCTGTGCAACCGCAGGCGTGGATGGCAATGCAACGAGCAAAATCACGGCAATCAAAATCGGTAACTGCTGATATACCGACCGGCCGGTTAGAGAATTGATGTTGTACATTGGCACGAAGGGGGAAATGTCAATCAGTACGTATAAATTCGACCGCCAACTTCAACCCAGGAAAGAGCACACGGCTACTGGATGAATGGCTTTTCCATTTCGGCGGCGATGACCTAACATCGGATGGTCAGGGAAACCTCAGGTCTCAATGTCCCAGAAGCAGCGAAAGCGACGATTTATTCGCTTTGAACATCATCTGACTTACGTAGCCGAGCCAGAGCATATACACCACCAGCGACTACGAGAAACCCGAGTCCACCATCGACCGGGACGGTCCGCTCACCTGGCGGCTCTAAAACAGGTGCGTTTGGGTCGTTCACTCTTTCCATTCCAGACGTAGCGTGCCGCTGGGACTTAGGCGCTGCCGGCTCCGCCCAGGGCGGTAGGTTCGTCGCTCCACCCGATGGCCTTTGTTGCGCAGGTTCGTACTGCGGCGCATATCCACCGTCGGCTGTCTGCCCCGCCGTGGGCGCCGAAGCCACGCCCGCAAGCGCGAGGATACAGAGAAAGGCAGAAATAAGGTTTCTCATATGTCAAGCCGGTGAGCATCAGTGGTTCGTCGGAGCTGGATTGCGCGACCCCGTTAGGCTCCATCCACGACTGAAGCCACAATCGAAACGCTTTGTAAGAAAACCCCCAGTAAGGTCGTACGGAAGCAGTGACGTTTCCGAAGGTAAATTCGACAAGAGACATGCCCATTACTCATCCAAAAACGTGGGCATGCTTATCGATTAGGAGCTGAGCCGCTCGAAAACAGTCCGAAACAGCCCGATTAACGGCAAGCTGCCGGAAGAATCTTCACGTCGTGCGCAAAGTGAATGATCAATACGTAACAATACGCAGTTCCAAAACACCGCCCAAGACGCCTCAATCGGCACTTTAACGACGAAAGTGTGAATATTAAGATTGTGTGGTTCATCCATAAAATTGACGATTATCATGATTCTAGCTAACTCGTAGACGAATACACTACGCCGAGCACAAATTATTTACTAACGTTAATTTAAGGTGCGACAAAGCGTGTCTGGGCCGGTGATTATGTAACACAGTGGGTAATTTCCTCCAATCTATATGCACCATCGATCAGGATCGGTCAACAAATATTACCCTTGCCTTAAATAGTAACTCCTCGAACCTAGCTGAAACGAGGAGACAGATTGACCGGAAAATAGAGGCACATGCCGGTAACCTGACCATATACTAGGTACATTCGTGGGCGCAAGCTGCGTCCTCAATTCGCCCCGCTTCGTCCCCTCCGAACCTTCTCCCCGATTCTCATGACTCCGTCGCCTCCCCCTTCAACATTGCCTGTTACGTATGACGATGTCTTGGCAGCGGCCGATCGGCTGAGAGGGGTGGCGCACCAAACACCTGTCGCGACGTCTCGCACGATCGATCGTAGAACGGACGCTCAGGTATTCTTCAAGTGCGAAAACCTGCAGCGCATCGGAGCCTTCAAATTTCGCGGCGCCTATAACGCCCTCTCCCAGCTGCCAGCTGACCTGAAGAAGCGTGGCGTTATCACGTACTCGTCCGGTAATCACGCACAGGCGGTCGCTCTGTCGGGACAGCTTCTCGGCATCGAGACGGTGATCGTCATGCCGGATAACGCTCCACGCGTAAAGCTGGAGGCGACACAAGGCTACGGAGCGGAAATCGTGACATACGACCCCGAGGAAACTGTTCGTGAGAGCCTCGGGCGGGAGATCGCCGACGAGCGAGGATTAACGCTCATTCCTCCCTACGACCACAAAGATGTGGTGGCCGGACAGGGAACGGTCGCAGATGAACTCTTCCAGCAGGTGGGCTCGCTGGATGCTCTCCTGGTCTGCGTCGGAGGCGGTGGCCTTCTCTCCGGCTGCGCAATCGCCGCAAAACATCATGACCCCGATTGCCAGGTGATCGGCGTCGAACCTGAAGCTGCGGATGATGCGGCTCGCTCCTTCCACTCCGGCACGCTCCACACGGTGCATAACCCGGACACCGTCGCTGACGGAGCACGCACCCCGCACCTGGGCGACGTCACCTTTCCTCTCGTCCGGGCTCATGCGGACGATATCGTCACCGTCCCCGATGCGGACATTGTCCGCGCCATGCACTTTGTATGGGAGCGGATGAAGCTGATTATCGAACCCACGGGCGCACTCGCCGCCTCCGCACTGCTTAATGGCACCGTCCCCGGTGACCAGCGACGGATCGGCGTCATCCTCAGCGGAGGAAACGTCGACCTTCAGCGGGCGACAGAGCTTTTCAACGCCTACGACGTCATCTAGACCTGCGCCCACACCCCCACCTCTCCTCCCCTGCAGTCCCTACTCTTTCATGGCCGCTGTGCCTTCCCAGCTCGCTGATCTGAAGTCTTACCTCGACTCGCTGGTCGACCGATACGAACGGCCCGAATTCATCCCAGACGATCCGATCTCCGTCCCGCATGCATTCGACGACCCTCGAGATCAGGAGGTGATTGGGCTCTACGCGGCGCTTCTCGCGTGGGGACGTCGAGAGACGGTTCTTAACAAGATGGAGGATCTCTGCGAACGGATGGACTTTCGCCCCTACGCCTTCGTCCGCGACTTCGATGCAGTACGAGACCGCGCCGCCCTCGATGGATTCGTCCATAGGACGTTTCAACCAATCGACGCCTTCTGGTTTACCAAAAACCTCAGTGCAGCCCTCGCTAGACATGAAACGGTCGAAGGCATTTTCGCGGACCACCTTGCTCCCTCGGCTGACCACGCCGGCCCCGCAATTCAGGGGTTCAGCACGACGATCATGAGCATGAATGACCGCACGCCGCAGCGCCTCCAGAAGCACCTGGCGCGACCAAACGCGGGAAGCGCATGCAAGCGCCTAAACATGTACCTCCGATGGATGGTGCGCCCCGGGCCAGTGGACCTGGGCATCTGGTCCCGAATTCAGCCTGAGCAACTTCTCTTGCCCCTCGACGTGCACGCCGGGCGGCAGGCCCGCGCCCTCGGGTTCGTCGAGCGGAAATCTAATGACTGGAAGGCCGTGCGCCGACTGACCTCGGCATGTCGCCTCCTCACTCCCGATGACCCGGCGCGCTACGACTTCGCTTTCTTCGGCGTCGGTGCTCACGACGATCCGCTCGCAGACGAGTTTACGGGGGGCAACAAACTGGACGTAAGCTCGCTACCAACGGATCGGTAGCTCGATTGGTAGTACAGCACGGCGCCATTATCCACGCCGTCGTGCAGGCCAACGACGTGACCGAGAAACAGGCTGTGGTCCGCTGCCGGCAAGACGGAATGTCGAGTACAGTTCAGGACGCTCGTCACGTCCTCAATGATCGGCGTCCCAAACTCGTTAATCTTGTGCGGTACGTTCTCAAATTGCTCCGCGCCAGTCAAATGAGGCTTTGCGAAATGATTCGCAAGGTGCACCTGTCCTTCCCCGATGATGTGGACGGCAAAATGGTCTGCCTCCGTCAGCAGTCGGTGCGATTCCGCCGTCTTCGTCACGTTGAATGAAATCAACGCCGGATCAAGCGATACGCTCGTGAACGAGCCAATGGTGATACCTCGTATTTCTTCACCATGGCTCACAGTCACGACGACAACAGGAGAAGGAAGCCGCCGCATCGTCAAACGAAAGGCCGTTGCATCGACCGGGTCAGTCATACTGGAGAGGGGAAACAGAAAGGATAGACCGCCGACGTGTCGAGCGCCAGCGCAAACAATTTGTATCAACGACACGAAGCCGACGCATCAGCATGGACGACAGATCCATTGACGTCGGCTTCGTTACGCTCCGGAAAGGACACGAGCGATCCGTGCGTCAGGAGAAAACGTCGCGGACGCGGCTGAAGAACGACTTCTCGGGCGGCCCGGGCTCCGGATCCGGCTGAAAGTTTTCGTGATCCGCAAGCTCTTCAAGCATTCTAAGTTCTTCTTCGTTGAGCTGTTGCGGGGTCCAGACGTGAACGCGAATCATCTGGTCACCGCGCTTATTACTGTTGAGATCCGGAATTCCGCGTTCTCGCATCCGAAGAATGCGTCCCGCTTGCGTTCCGGGATCCACTTGCAGGCGCGCTCTACCCTTCAGCGTCGGCACCTCGACCTCCGTCCCGAGCGCGGCCTCCGAAAACGAGAGGTATACATCTGTGTAAATGTCGAGGCCGTCCCGAACGAAGTCCTGATGCTCTTTCTCCTTGATCTCGATCCGGAGGTCACCGGTCAAGCCACCGCGAAGTCCCGCATTTCCGGCGTCGGACAGGGTGAGGAAGTTGCCCTCCATAACCCCCGGAGGCACGTTAATCGAAATCGTCTCCTCCCCTTCGACCCGGCCTTCACCACCACAATCGTCGCAGGGATTCTCAATAATGCGCCCTTCCCCGTTACACTCAGGGCAAGACTGCACATTCACAAACTGTCCGAAGACAGACTGCGAGACCTGACGGATCTCTCCCGTGCCGTCGCATTTCGGGCACATGATGTAGTTCTCTCCGTCCATCCCCCCTTCGGCACCCGTTCCATCACAGGTCTCACAGCCGATGAATTTGCGGACCTTAATATTCTTCTCGACGCCCTCGGCAATTTCTTCCAGCGTCAGCGGAAGCGTAATTCGAAGGTCGCTCCCCGGACGCCCTCGCGTCCGACGAGACCGCTGACCAAACCCGCCGCGGCCACCGAAGATGTCGTTGAACGCGCTGAAGATGTCGCTGATATCCTGGAATCCGCTGGCACCGCCGTTCTGGCCGAGCCCCGCGTGTCCGTAGCGGTCATACCGCTGACGCTTTTGCTGGTCGGAGAGAACGTCGTACGCTTCCGCAGCCTGTTTGAACTTCTTTTCTGCCTCGGGGTCATCCGGATTTCGATCCGGATGATATTGCATGGCCTTTTTGCGGTACGCCTTTTTGATCTCTTTCTCGGAGGCATCTTGTGCAACTCCGAGAATGTCGTAATAATCTTCCGGCATGAGGACGTGTGAAGTTCGGAGAACAGACCGGTGCCTCGGAATGAGGCCCCCGGCATCAGCGAAAGGGTGTTGAAGGGTACGCAATCAAAGCGTGTCGGGAGCGTGGCGCCGCCTTGTCCACGCCAAAGATCCTGCCAGACCGGCTTCAAACCGTGGTGGTCGGCGGCCGCTCAACACGAGGAGAAGGTTACGAAGCGACAATAACGCGGCTGTGGCGAATGACGCGGTCGCCCATCCGATAGCCCGGCTGCACCTCAGTCAGCACCGTACCCGGCTCGACGCCTTCAGGGGCCGGCTGCTGCATCATGGCTTCGTGCAGGGACTCATCAAACGGCTCCCCTTCGGCATCGATGCGTTCGACGCCAAGACTCTGGAGCTCGTCGACAAACTTGCGGTGGACCATCTCGACACCGTTGCGGAGCGAATCATAGGCGGCTTCTGCATCCTGCTTCTCCGCCAGTTCCTCGGACGCATCCATCGATCGTCCCATATCGTCGAGAACGCCCAGCATGGCCTTCACGACATCAACCTGCCCCGCACTGTAGCGGCGCGTGGTCTCCCGGTCCATGCGGCGACGAAAATTCTCGAACTCGGCGGCTTTCCGCAAATACTTCTCGTTGACCTCGTCCAGTTCGTTCTGCACGGAGGAAAGCTCCTGCTGGAGCTCTTCGATCCGCTCTGTGGCCTCTACGCTCAGGTCACCAGCTTCACCGGAGGCTTCCGGCTGCTCGCTCGACGCCTCCTCGGAAGGCGTTTGTGCCGCGTCGGCGGATTCGTTTTCCGCCGATTCATTTATTTCTGTCGATTCAGGTGTACTCACAGGAACGTTCGACGGACTGGTTAACAAAACATGATCGGAGCCGAGAGGCGACTCGGCGGGGTGGTATCCACCCGGAAGATTCCGTGCCGTAACTACACTCGCTTTCCGACGGTTCTCCCGGTTAAAGGTTCGCGGTGGAGAACCAGCAGACGCCGGCTACGACGAGCTGGGACTGCACTTCACACAATTCTTCTATACGAACACCCCGTGAGGGTGACTGCTCACCACGACCTATCCGCGACGCGCTATTCGTCCCCCGACGTGTCTGGAAGGCTTCCAGACTGGTCCATGATGGACTCAACATCCGTTATTTCTGCGCCAAGCGGCACATCAGATTCATCCCCCGAGGGCCGATTCACAACCGCCGCCATGCTCTCCACAAGAGCGACAACTCTCCAGTACTCCATGCGCGTCGGGCCGATTACGCCAAGCACACCGACCGTCCCGCCGAAACTGTAGGGCGACGTCACAATCGAGTAGGAATCCATATCCTCCAGTCCCTCGCTTCCGATCTTAATCGCCGCCTGTCCGATCGCATCGCTCTCGACGTCGAACACGGTCTCGAGCCACTCAACGACACGATCCTCGTCTTCGATTACTTCAATGAACCTGCGGACATCGTCGGGCTCCTGAAACTCGGGCTGCGTCAATATATTCTGCGTTCCACCAAGCCGCAGGCGAGCTTCGTTCGGTTCACTAAAGATCGGGTTCGAGCGATCCATAATAAACTGAACGACTCCCGTCGGATCGTCGATATCGCGGACACGCTCCTCGTGCGTTTCCCGGATTTCTTTCAGCGTCAATCCGGCCAGTCGCTCGTTCAGGATTGACACAACGCGGCTCAGCTCTGAACGGCGAAGATCCGACTCAAAGCCTAAAACGATCGTCTTCACGAGACCGCCGCTCACGCTGAGCACGAACATCAATCGACCGCCAGTGAGCGGCACGATGTCAAGTTGCTCGAGCGTGCCACTGGACATATTCGGCGTAAGCGCAACACCGAGCAGATTTGTAAGCTGGCTCAGAAGTCTCGTACTCTCCCTTAACAGCTCGTCGGTATCAGCCACCAAAGAGGCAAGCTGAATTGTGAGAGCGCGGCGCTCAGCAGGCGTCAGCTCTGGCGTGTCCATCAGGCTATCGACGAACGTTCGATAGCCAAGCTTGGTCGGCACACGACCGGCAGACGTATACGGATGTCCGAGATATCCCATGTCCTCCAGATCCGACATGGTATTGCGGATCGAGGCGGGACTCAGTCCGATGTCGAACTGCTTTGAAAGCGAACGCGACCCAACGGGACCCGCCGTGTCAACAAATTGCTTGACGACCAGGCCCAGGATGTCTTGCTCTCGCTCGCTAAGCTCCGGTCGGTCTTCGAATGATGTTGACGATGTATCGCGAGGGGAATTCGGATTACTCACGATCGCTCACAGGTTATGACTGGCTCTGCGAACTACGATCGAGGGCCGATCGCGGACACATTGGTCCATCAATCGACCCTCGTGATGCTATGTACTTGATAATTTTTGTCGGGTTTCGCCGCAACACAGCCATTTCCCTGCTTCAGACACGGCCTTCAAATCTCGCATGGTCAAATACGGGTAAACAGCGAAGATACAGGAATATAGCACGGTTGGACCGCGTGCGGAGAGACCACCTGGACGGTTCACCGTTCCTATGCGAAAAAACTACCGATCACGCCCCGTCCGACGATCCGCGCCGGCGTCTTGATCGGACCGCTCTCGCGCTGCAGAGCGCCCATCATCCAACCGCCGAAGTTCGGTCTCACGGTTAACCTCGATCGTCCGATCCTCCGTCTTGATGGTATCCGTACGCGTTCTTCGAACAGAGTGACCAACGGCTTCATCCTTCCTCTCGCGTCCGTTCTCGTTCCGGCCGGACGTCCGGGCACGGGACCGGACAGACATGTTATTGTCGTTAGCATCGGAGGTCTTCTGTTCGAATGTCTCATCTTTCGTTCGACCACGACGTTCACCTCCATGTTCGATCGCTCGCTCGGATCGGCGATTCCTGGCAGACAAGTCACGTCGATCTTGTCGTCTCCTTCTCACGTCAGGCCGCCGTCGATCGCGGTCTGGACGACGATTATGTTCCACGCGATGGTGAACGCCATATTTGTACCTCGACCCCGGCCTATGTGAGGATCTAGCGGACGTCGACCCGTGAAACGGGCTTCGGTAATCGAATGACCGGAACGCAGCATGACGATCATCAAAGATGCCGATGTCATCAGGCAGGAGCGGGATCGGTGCCAACCGCTGGTGTCGATGTGCGCGAATGAGGCGACTTCGGCGAATGGGCACGGCCTCTCCTCGCCGAAGACGAACAACGGCTGCACGGAGGACACGGGGTCGGTAATGCCCCCTCGACGGTTCGAGAGCGAGAATCTCATAGCCTCGTCGGGGCTTTCCGATCAAAGCAACGTCTCGATCCAGCGCAACTCGTCCGCCCCTCCAGATTCGGGCCCGCGTCCGACGAATACCTCGCGGGAGTCGATCGACTGTGCCCAGGTAGCGGCCACGACGATAGACATCAATGCCTTCGATGACGATGTCAACATGAGCTCGGCGCCAGGACGCACGTCTGGTCACATAGCGATAGCGCGTGTGGCCCTCGAACCTGCGTGCCCGCCGGTGTTGCCCTACGCGAATGACCTGCCGATATTCAAATCGTGGCTCGATCCGCGCACGATGCCACCGTCGCCACGGCCAGTCGCCAGCATTTTGCAACCTGTGTTTGGCGTCGGAGTCTGCCTGCACATATGCAGCATCTGATGCCACGGCTGATCCCGACCCGAATACCCAAAGCAGGGAAACCGTGCAAAAGAGAACCGTAACCAGAACGCGGCTCGGTACGTTCTCAAAACGGTTCGCGGAAGAAGCGGCCTTCGTCGTCAGTCTCAGCATAACGACCTGCAGGTTTTGGAGAGAGGCTGGGTCATCGAAATAGACGTCGTTCGTAATGCGCGGAACGACGACGCGCCCCATAGAAGCCCCGAAATCATGCCGTCCCCTTGCTAGTCCGCCGTCCATCGACCCGAACCCGCGTTCTGAGCCGATGAAGCCGTGTTCTTCTTACCAGAAGATCAGTCCGGTCTTGTTCAGCGTATTCTTTACTACACAGTCGAGTGTCTTCCAGGGTGGACACCATGGCACCTTGCGAGGCGATGAATGCCCGAAATGCTTGCACGAACTCACCGGGTTCGGAGAGTGGAGCTTTGCGTTGCGTTTGCTTCCAGGGCATCGGTGCGACGATTCTGTAGCAGATCGAACAGACACCAAAATCCACTGCGCCCCCGGAAACGTGTCGCCACGCATTGTGTGTAACCGTCGCGTCTTCTGGCCCGTGTTCTATGTAGGCTTCATCGCGTCACCCTGCGCAAGGGCTCTCTCTTCCCCGTTCACCCACTGACCGGTTTAACATGCGGTTTTTATCCACCTTAGCGGCGAGTGTCCTCGGCACTCTCATCGCCGTTGGGGCCCTCCTACTCTTCGTCTTCTTTTTCATCTTTGCTATCAGTCTGTCGGCGGATACAACGCCGCAGGTACAGCGCAGCACGATCCTCACTCTCGACATCCAGGGTCCCATCCCAGAACGGGTCTCGAAGGATCCGTTCACACGTGCGATTGCCGATCAGCCGAAGTACGACGTGAGTGATGTCCTCTCCGCACTTTCGAAAGCTGAGAAAGACGATCGGATCTCCG
Organism: Longibacter salinarum; assembly: GCF_002554795.1. Lineage (NCBI taxonomy): Bacteria > Pseudomonadati > Rhodothermota > Rhodothermia > Rhodothermales > Salisaetaceae > Longibacter > Longibacter salinarum. The sequence goes on from NZ_PDEQ01000001.1 coordinate 840,535, forward strand.
GCCTATGGATTCGCCTGAAGGGCACGCAGGCCTCATGGGCAACGCTGGAACAGATCCGAAATGCGATCACAGCATTCCGTGATAGCGGAAAACCAGTCATCGCTTCGAGCGGGGACTTCGGCATGATCGAGAAGGATTATTTCCTCGCGAGCGCAGCGGACAGCATATATGCGGGCCCGGTCACGGCATTCGAGTTCAACGGATTTTATCTCCCGCAGACGTTCTTCAAGGGGACGCTTGACAAACTGGGAATCGAACCCAAGGTCGTCCGCGCCGGACAATACAAGAGCGCCATTGAGACCTTCACGCGAAATGATCTGTCGGAGGAGAATGAGGAGCAGCTGCAGGCAATCATCGATACGCAGTACGACGTTTTCTTAAATGCTATCGCCGATTCCCGCTCGATCGACGAGCAACGGCTACGTGACATCGCGAGCACCGATGCTCCGATGGATGTTCGTCCAGCGAAAGACCTCGGGATGATTGACGATGTCCGATACACCGACGAGGTCGTGGATGTCCTGCGTGGAATCGTCGGCGTCTCCCCGTCGGACGATGTCCGGATGATGGGTATAGATGACTACGCGAGAGTGCCGAGCAGCGATGTCGGGCTGGAGACGACCGGTGACGGACGCGTCGCCGTCATCTACGGAACTGGACAGATCGTCCCGGGCGACGACGACGGAGGTGCCTTTGGCAGCTCCGGTATGATGGCGTCCGATCCGATCATCGAAGCTTTCGAAAATGCCCGCGAGAACGAGTCGATCAAGGCGATTGTCTTTCGCGTGGACTCACCCGGCGGCTCTGCGGCTGCCAGCGAAGCCATCTGGCGTGCCGTCAAGCGAACGAAGGAAGTAAAGCCCGTCATCGTATCTATGGGCAATCTGGCGGCATCAGGTGGTTATTATGTTGCCGCGCCGGCGGACACCATCGTCGCGAGCCCAAGCACGATCACGGGCTCGATCGGCGTATTCGGTCTCCTGTTTAACGTAGAGGGGCTCTTGACGGATAAGCTCGGCGTCGGCCTCGACAACGTCAGCACCAGCGATCTGGCGGATATGTACTCCCCGTTCTCGGACTTTTCGGAGCAGGAACGGACCCTCCTTGCCAGCTCCATCGACCGAACCTACCAGACGTTCCTCCAGCGTGTTGCAGAAGGACGCAAGATGTCGGTTGAAGCAGTGGATTCGGTCGCGCAGGGACGCGTCTGGACCGGACGTGATGCGCAGGAAGCGGGTCTCGTTGATGTCCTCGGCGGACTATCTGAAGCCGTTCGCATCGCGGGCGAAAAAGGCGGTCTCGGTGAGGGCCCGTACGCGGTGCAAACCCTTCCGCGACAGAAGACCTTCTTCGAGAAACTGAACGAAGATCTATCGAGTCAGGCAGCGCGCGTCTACTTCGATCAGACAGCGTCCGACCTCGAACGTCAGATGCAGGCAAAGCGTGACCGGATTCGATACTATCTCAGTCAGTCCGGGACGGTGCAGGCGGTACTGCCCTACGAGATTGACATCCAGTAATCGGATCCCGCCATCTGCATGACCTAGGACACGGGCCGCTCTCGCCGGAGCGGCCCGTTTTTTATTCTGCACATTCGCGGTGGACGTTATACCTTTTCGACTTTCAAAGGTCGGTGTCTCCAACGGCTTCGATTCGGCGGACGCACCACACCCTAGCAGAAGATCGTCTAAACGGATCCCGTTGAAAACTTGCTTGGCGGATGGATCTCAAAAACGCACGCTCGGTCGTTCCTGTCTAGTCGCAGGCCGGGCGGTGATCCGATGACACGTGTGCTATAGACACGGTGCGCGAAACAAACGAGGCGTGGTTGCGCAGGCGTCCCAAGGACCGACCGTCGGGTCGAGAGGTCCGTCCTTTGGATGGTCGAAGGCGGTCCGCCAAACAGGTTCTTAACCGGTTCTCTTCCCAACGCGCAGCCGCTGCGAGGACACGGCTTGGGCGACCCCGACGATATCATTCGGAAAACGTATTAGTTCTCCTCGTCGACTCGCACTCGATCCTCTTCCCCACTCGGCAACAGACCCGGTAGCAGGTATCCAGCAAGCAGCAGCACGATACCGAACCCAAGGAAGATGAAGATGCGAGCAGCCGGGGACAGAGCGGAGAGATCCAGGAGAAACAGTTTCGCTACGACGAGCAAGAGCGTCGCGAACCCGGCATACTGCACCTCTGAGCGATTGGACACCGTTCCGAAAATGATGCCGACCATCGCGGTCGCCCCCCATATCGACGATACGATTCCGGCCCCGCCTCCGAAGCCGTCAACCACGTGAGCGGTCCACACGAGCCACAGAACCAGTGTCCCAAGCCGGTAGACTGCCGCTACGACCTCGGGGCGACTCCATACCGCTACGCTGACGAACAGACCCACCACAGCGAACTGAACGATGGCCGTCTCGAGTGTCATCGTGCCCATACCCGATGCCCAGATCTCCGTCGCGAACGACATCGAGACGAGTAGAAAGAGCCCGTGGCTGACCCAACCGACCGTTCGTCGTACCGGAGACAGCACGGTTCCATTCACAAGCTTTGGAACGCGGGCGATCGCAAACAGCGTTGTCGCGTGCAGCGCCCAGATGAAGCGCGTCCAGGTCAGTGCGTGGCTTGGCTCGCCGATCATGTGCCACGTCCATGCTGCAAGAAGTGAATTGGCCCCAACGAAATAAACGCGTCGGACCGAACGAGACCGCACAAGAAATGCGCTACCGAACATCAGCACAGCGACAATTAAGCGACCCGTCATTGTCGAAAGGTCACTCTCTATGCGCGGGAGATCCACTTGAAACGACTCGACAGCGACGAGGAGGAAAAGGATGTGGCCAACCGTACGGAGCGCCCGAGGGGCCCCTCGGCGAGCGATCGCGAAATGTCCTGCCGCCTGAACAGCCAGGAGAACGGTGATGTATGGTCCGTCTACCGCTGTTCCAATAGACGCTGTCACAAGTAGAGACGCAAGCACGGCATAAACGGTACGTTCTAATTCGAGCGCCATTCGGCTCGCCCACTCGCTCCCCAGTGCGTACATGACTGCGAGGACAAGCATGAGGAAAGCAGCGGCCCCTTCGCCTAGATCCCAGTTCGCGACCGTTATAACCACAAACAGCGTCGGCGTGACCGTGGATGCAAAAATGATCCCGGTCTTCGTCCAGAGACTACGTGTCGTCTCCTCGGCTCCCTCCTCCGTGGTACGATTCTCAACCTGGGACTGGACCCACGCGGGCAATCGAGACATCCACCGTTCTCGTAGCGCACCAGCGCGTACAATTTGGTACGCGAGAGGAATCACGGCCGATGCTAGCCAGGCGGCAACCGCACTCACCTGAATTGACACCCGGTCCACGTCCGTGGCATCGCCGGTGCCGACGAACGAGAGCGTAGAGACCCACGCGACCAGCGTGACGAGCCACATGCCTCCGATGGAGGTGTACAGCATCGTAATCCAGCCGCGTAACCAAAAGAGCGACGTGGTCAAGACAAGCACGACGAGAGCGTACCCGACGAGACCCGGCACCGAACCGGCATCCGTGTAGAGCACGAAGGGCGTCGCGTAGGCGCCCAACGAGCCGATGACCGCCATGATCGGCTCCTCCTGCCGCACGGCCACCCCGAACGTCCCAAGGGTCACAATGACCATCAGGGCGAACGCCGCCGGGTAGCCAGCCAGGCCGTAGAGCTGATAGGCGCTGAAGATGGAAACGTAAAGCGTAGCAGAGCTCCCGCCCAGAAGGACTTGGCCGAACCGCGGGCGCTCGTCATACAGCCGAAGCCCAGCATACAGCAAGCTCACACCGAGTCCGCCGCCGAAGGCGATACGAATAATCGGGCCGAGCCAGTTCTGCTCCACCGCGTAGCGAAAAAGAAAGGCAAGGCCGAAAAGCAGTAGCGCGATTCCGATGCGGCTGAGCCAATCCTCTGTTGTCGCTCCGAGCACGGTCTTCAGCCACCCACCCGCACGGCCGGGGAGAGCGGTCCCCATCCGGCGGGACGACGTTGCCTCTCGCGAGCCGCCCTTGCCAAACCGATCGCTATCCGCACGTTCCGCCTCGGCTTCGCCCTCTACCGTCCGTGACGACCCACCGGTGGCGGATTCACTTGACTTGAGCTCGGCTGGAGACGTGGAGGCACGTCCCGCCTGTTCTTCCGATAGCACATCGTTCTCCGGTTCAGACGATGACGTGCGCGAGCCAATCTCACGTTCGATGCGGAGGACCGCGTCGAATAATTTGTCGACGCGTTGCTCCAACCGATCAACTCGGTCGCCGAGGTCCGGATTATCGTTCTTGCGCGGTGAGGTCTCGTCCGGTGGCACACTTTTATGCTTCGATTGCGGGTCACGTGCGATCGGGCGGCACCAGGCTAGAGGTCAACCAACACGTCGCCATCCATAGCCTCCGGCGCTTCGACACCGAGCATTGCCAGAATCGTCGGCGCGACATCTCCGAGCTTCCCGTCCCGTACCGGCCCCTGTACGTCGTCATGAATCACGATGTGCGGGACAAGTGACGTGGTATGCGCTGTGTGCGGGGACCCGTCCGGATTGCGCAGCTTGTCTGCGTTTCCATGGTCCGCGATGATGCTGACGGAGTATCCCTCCTCGCGGGCCGTATCGACGACCTCTCGTGCCGCCTCATCCACGGCCTCACACGCCTGCACCGCCGCTTCGAAATCACCCGTGTGGCCCACCATGTCCGGGTTCGCAAAGTTGAGAACGACGAGATTGTATGCCTCATCCCCAATCGCTGCGCACGTGCGTGCAGCGACTTCGGGCGCACTCATCTCGGGCTGCAGGTCATACGTCGCAACCTGTGGTGACGGAATCAGAAGCCGATCTTCTCCTAGAAAGGGCTCTTCTCGTCCCCCACTGAAGAAGTAGGTCACGTGTGCATACTTCTCCGTCTCAGCAACGCGCAGTTGCCGGCCTCCATTTCGGCTGATGACCTCCCCGAGGGTATCCTCAAGGTTCAGTTTATCGAATGCGACGGGTACATCGAAGTCATCGTCATACGGTGTCATCGTGGCGTAGTACAGATCGTCGATCGGCTCACGCTCGAAGCCGTCGAAGTCTGTCTCCGTGAAGGCACGCGTTAGCTGTCGCGCACGGTCTGCACGGAAGTTGAAGAAGATGATCGCGTCCCCGTCCTGTACGCGTCCACCTCCGTCAACATTCATCTTGACGGGCTCGACGAACTCGTCTGTGACGTCATCATCGTAGCTCGCCTGCAGGGCATCGACGGGATCATCAAATGCTTCTCCTTTGCCGTCGACCAGCAGGCGATACGCTTTCTCCGTTCGCTCCCACCGATTATCCCGATCCATTGCATAGTACCGTCCCACAATGGAGGCGATACGTCCAATACCGATCTCCTCAGCCTTCTCCTGAAACTCGCGCACGTAGCCGACGCCGCCGGTTGGGCTCGTATCACGCCCATCGGTAAAGGCATGAACATTCACGTCGTCGGAATCCACTCCCTGGTTCTGGGCGAGTTGAAGGAGGCCGTACACGTGCTCGAGCGTCGCATGCACGCCTCCATCGGAGAAGCATCCCATGAAGTGGAGGGCTCCACCGGTTTCCTTGACGTGATCCGTCGCGTCAACGAGCGCCTCGTTCTCGAAAAAGGATCCATCCTCGATCGCTTTCGAGATGCGTAGGATTTCCTGGTAGACGATACGACCAGCGCCGAGATTTGTATGCCCTACCTCCGAGTTACCCATTTGCCCTTCTGGAAGCCCGACGTCCGGACCGGACGCGCGGAGGATGCCGTTGGGAAAGCGCTCCATCGCGTCATCCATGAACGGCGTGTCCGCCGCATGAATTGCACTAACAGATGGGTCTTCGGCAAGACCCCATCCATCCAGAATAATCAGAATGTGCTTTTGGGTCCCGTCCATAAAATCAGAGTCGAATCGTGGTAAAAGGTGTATGCGTATTGACGCCACGTACCGCCATCACGGCGGCATTTGGCTACTGCGACATGTGCCCGGTCGGATCAGTACGGCACATCATCCATCTACTCGGTAATCCTTCGCCGTTTTGGTCGTTTCACCGGTTTGCGTCTTGAACACATTCATGGAGCCACAGCGTGGACATGCAACTTGCTCGACGTTATTCCGGTCGACGTGGACGGCCGGGTCGTCAAAATAGTGATCGCGCGTTTTGCAGTAGTACGTTCCTTTGTTCTTATCTAGCCCGTCGATCGGGTCTGGTAAGCGCTGCAGACGTTTGTTGTACTTGCAGACCTCAATCACCGGACAGGCACCGCACTCTGGGCTTCGCGCGGTACACGTATAGCGGCCATGTAGAATTAGGAGGTGATGTGCGACGCCCCAGTCCTCCTTCGGAATGACTCGCTTGAGCTGCCTCTCAACCTTCGCCGGCGTGTCTGCACCCTCTTTGACAAGACCGATCCGGTTCGACACGCGGAATACGTGCGTATCCACCGGAAGCGCGTCTACATCATACGCAACGTTGGCGACAACCTGAGCGGTTTTTCGTCCCACGCCGGTCAGCGTCTGCAGCTTGGAGACAGACTGCGGAATCTCACCCCCAAAATTCTCGACGACCTGCCGCCCCATCTTGGCGAGATACTTCGCCTTATTATTTGGAAAGGTAACCGATGCGATATACGGATGAATCTCCTCCGGATCGGCCTCTGCAAGATCGTGAACGGTCGGAAAGGCTTCGAAGAGATCCGGCGTCACCTTGTTGACGCGGGCATCCGTGCATTGCGCCGACAGGATGACGGCCACGAGCAGTTCGTACGGATTTCCGTGATCGAGTTCGGTTTCAGGTGTGTCAATCGTCGACTTCAGTTGATCCAGCGTAAACTTCGCGCGCTGTCTGCGTCCCATGCGGTGAGATCGTGGCAAGCGGATGAAAGAAACGGGGGCAAAACGGAGATGGCGCCGTCCGGGCGTTTTCAACTGAACCTCTGCGCGTGATTGCTCGTCTACACACGACACGGAGAGCGGAGGCACACGCGCTCGGTGAGACCGAGTCGGACCAAGCTCCAATTGCGTTTCTGTGTATGCGCCCCCTCGCCCACGGTTCGTCCCTTTTCTGAAAACAACACTGCTCGTGCGCTCGATTCGCTCTGCGCTTCTTTCTCGTTTCACCCTGCGCTACGCATTCCTTGTCGCCTGTTCTCTCACCTTCCTGTTTCCAAAACCGGGCAACGCACAGGAGATCCCTAAACTCTCCCCCGATGCGAAAGCATGGATGGTGACGATTTTGCCGGGCGATGCCGTGTACACCGAGTTCGGCCACAGCGCGATTCGCATCGCAGACCCCGTGCACCAACTCGACCGTCTGTACAATTACGGCACGTTCAACTTCAACGAGCCGTTCTTCGTGCTGAAGTTCACTTACGGGCAGTTGAACTACATGCTCACGACGGAGCCCTACGGCCCTGCACTTCCCTTTTACAAGCGAGTTGAGCGACCGATTATCGAGCAACGTCTGAACCTGACCGCCGGGCAGGTGCAAGATCTGTATGCGTTCCTCGAAGTGAACGCGCGTCCAGAGAATCGCACGTATCGCTACGACTTTCTTTTCGACAACTGCTCAACGCGTGTCCGAGATGCGCTTGAGAGTGCGGTTGGTCCACTCGTGCAATTTTCGGGAGAGCCCAATCCAGGCAAGAGTTTCCGACGCCTCCTCGACCCATATGTGGCCGATCGGCGTCTTTTAGACGTCGGCTTCGATCTTGGACTGGGGAAACCGGCGGACCAGATCGCGTCTCCACGCGAAGCGATGTTCTTGCCCGATTACCTCTTCGAGGCCTTCGAGAATGCCAAAATCATGACGCCGGATGGCCCCGAACCGCTCGTGACAAAGACGGATACGCTGTTCTGGGTTGACGGCTACGAGGCGACGGAGGCAACCTTCCCCTGGCCTCTCGTCCTCACGTGGGGGCTTCTCGGCGTCGGCGCAGTATGGACGGTCCGGCAGGCACGCGTATTCGCTCGAGGTCCACGCGACACAGACGTGGGGGCCTGGGGGGACGCTACGCTGTTTGGCATCAGTGGACTTGCCGGACTTATCATCTGCTTTCTCTGGTTCATCAGCGAGCATCAGGTCACAGACCAAAACTGGAATCTGTTCTGGGCCTGGCCTACGCATCTCGCACTCACTGTGGCGATAGTCCGCAATGTCCGCCCCCAGTGGATACAGGGGTATACTGCAGTTGCCGCGATCAGCACCGGCCTGCTCGCAGCCGGCTGGTTCTTATGGCCCCAGGATCTCCACAACGCCATTTTCCCCATTGCGCTGCTTCTTACTCTGCGGCTGGGATGGTTCGCCTACCGTCTGAGCCCAGAACAATCAACCATTGAACAACCTCCGGAGAGGTCGGAAACCGTGGAAGCATCCGCTCCGACTCCATAACTGCCCCCCTGAATCGAACCGAGGGGGGACAAATAAAAAAACGAGGACCTACCGCGGAGGTAGGTCCTCGTTTCATTGTTTGATCCCGGACCGCTGGTCCAGGCACGATGGCTTAGTCCTGGAGACGGAACTGAATCCAGACGGCTGTTCGCGACGGTACGGGTTTACCGTCGACCTTCGCCGGGATGAAGGTTGCGTCTTCCACAACGCGCAGTGCCTCATCATCAATGGCACTGCTCACTCCACGCGTGACCTTAGCCTCACGGACGGTACCATCCGCATTCACGACGGCCTGCATGTAGACACGGCCTTCGACGCCCCGCCGTGCAGCCGAGGAAGGATAACGCACTTCTTTGTGAAGGGCCTCAAGTCCTCCCTTCACCGTTGCTTCCTCATCGACCACCGTGTAGATGTCGCCTTCCTTCATATTTTCGCGGCGTTGCTGCTCTTTTTGCCGCTTGGCCTGAGCGAGTTGGATCGCTTCGAGTTCGCTCTTGGCCTTCTCCAGCTGTTCCTGGGCATACGTATCGCCTTCTTTCGCTTCCAGTGCGCGCCGGTAGAGGGCGACAGCATCTTCGTAGCTGCCTTCCTGAAACGCGACATCGCCCTGGGCGCGATAGCGCTCGTACGCCGACTGATTCTCACGCTGTGTCTGGAGCAGACTGTCGGCCTGAGCAATCAAGTCCATCACTTCATCGGTCGTCTGCGCGTCCGACGCCTGCTCAAATGCCGACTTCGCCTGCGCATACTCTTCGCGGCTCATGTAATCGCGACCGCGCTGCATGGCTCGACGATAGATCGTCTGAGCACGCGCCTGCTGGGCCTGCTGCTGCTGGCGGACGATCGCATCGAGGTCCTCATCGCTTCCGCCGCCCGAGCGGAGTTCGGCGATGACCTGATCCTGCCGCTGCTCTGCGCGGTTGATCCGGCGCTGAACAGACTCCTGGTCCCGGATGTCCATAGCCGAGTAGTAACTCGACGTGGCTTGCGAATACATCTGGAGCGCATCACGCATGTCTCCCGAGGCGTACGCCGCATCGGCTTCAGCCATCAGCGAATCGCCTTCGGTGACGCGAGTCGTGAAAGCCTGCTGCCCCCCGGATCCCATCATCTGGTCAATTTGCCGCAGTCGCTGTTGCGCGAACGCGTCGTCCGTCCGGACGTCAAGCGCCTGACTGTACGCCTGGCGGGCGGCATCGTAGTTTTCAGCTTCATACAGCGAGTCGGCCCGCGTACGAAATTCCTCGTACGAGCCGTCGCTTCCTCCGGCAAAAACGAAGTACCCGACGCCGCCGAGCAAGAGGAGAACAATAGGGAGCCCAACGAGGAGCGCGGTGTTCGAGGATTCTTTCTTCTTCCGGCTTGATCGACTGCTGCGGGAACGGGTCCGCGCGGGACGCTCACGACCTCCGGTTGACAGAACTTCAACCTCACCGGTTGCAGGACCTGACGACTTCGATTCGGCCTCTTCCTGTTCGAGTTCAGACGGAATAATCGAGTAGCCACTCTCTGTCCCGTCGTAGCGCGTCGAGGACTCCTTCAACGCTTTCGACAGCGCCTCTGCCGACTGCAGACGCTTCGACGGATCCACTTCGAGGGCATCGATGAGGGCTTCACGTACGCCAGGGGCACTGAACGCATCAGCATCCTGAATCAGGTCGGCCAGGGGGTCATCTCCTTCGAGGCGATCGCTCGCGTCCGGAAGTTCGCGACCCGTCACCATGTAGCAAATGGTCGCCGCGGCTGCATACACATCCGTCCACGGTCCCTGGTTGCCACGCGGCGTATACTGTTCGATTGCCGACGTCCCCTGCTGGACGAGAGCCGACAACTCGCCACCCTGACGGGCCAGCTGAATGTAGGCGCCACGGAAACCCGTTAGCAGAACGGCTCCGTCCTGACATAGCCGTACCGTTTCCGGGGATACGCCGCCGTGATAAAGTCCGTTATCGTGGGCAACCTGGAGCGCCTCCAGGATTGGCACCATGATCGTCAGTGCCGCCTTCTCCGACAACGTCCCCTTACTTTCGAGACCTTTTCGGAGAGACATGCTCTGCTTGTGCGGGCGAGCTCGGTACACTGTACCGTTTGCCTCGAACACCTTGTAGCCCGAGGGGAGGGCATCGTGATCGAGTTGGCTAAGGACGCTCGACTCCTTCTGGAAGTACTCCATTCCCGACTGAAAGAGCTGCGACTCCTTGTCGCCCCCCTTGATGTCGATCGAGGTTTTCCCCGACTCGCGTTCCACGAGATGGACGGGAAAGAATTCGCGGATGACGGTCGCCGTTTCCGAGTCGACCGTCTCTCCCAGATACTTGATGTCGAACGGCCCGGGATCGCCCAGTGTACGCTTAATGGTGTACTGCTTATTCAGTACCGTTAGCGGGGCCAGTTCCATGGATAAACGCTCTGAACGTGATTGAGTGGAAAGTCAGGTCCGGCTGCCGCCACGTGGGTGTGGCGACGTCCGAGATAAGAATTTTAAATACGCTACCGGATGCAGGCAGCGGATGTGATCGTGGGTAGCGGAAGAGTCCGCATACACGATTCAAGAGGCGGCGCTGCTCGTGCCGGGCGTGAGTGTACGCCAAAAGACGAGCCCACTTTGCGCCAATACTGCGCAGGAGGTGAGGAACATCTTTGTACCAATGTAACATCCGTGACGAAAAGGACAAAGAAAAGGCCCCGATAGCGGCGCCATCGGGGCCTTCCAAGAAATTTAAAACTTGTACCGCGTACGGGATTCGAACCCGTGTTACCGCCGTGAAAGGGCGGCGTCCTAGACCAGACTAGACGAACGCGGCAGGTAAAAACTGCTCCTCTATGTACTTTCTTCGGGGTGACCGGAGGGATTCGAACCCTCGGCCTCCAGGACCACAACCTGGCGCTCTAACCGACTGAGCTACGATCACCATGTATGCCCTGTCCTGGAGTGAAACGACCCATTTTCGGCCGTTCCCGATTGCAGGATTCAAAGGGTACAAGCGAATCCATCCGATGTCAAGGCGCGACTGTGGTGCCTCTGTGAAATCATTTTCGCGATTTCAACGGCATCTTAAGCGCGGTGCGAGTCGTTTTCGAGACCCGTCGTCGCTCGATGTTGCTCTGCGCGCTGCGGTATTCATTGACGATATCGACCCGGCTGAGTTCCGCCATTTTCAGGCTCTACCGTTTCTCCATCGAATGCCCTCATGATCTACACGCAACCGCCGTTTCCTCATCCACTCCGCTGACCATTCGCAGGGTTCGTAGCGCCCTGGAAAGACAGCACCCCAGAACATTTACAAGATTCCGAGCCCACCGAGGTCGCCCTCTTCTATCCACATACAAAAGCAGGCCGCATCGAGTCGGCAGATGCGGGCCTGGCTGTCTGCCTCGGATGTGCGCTAAGACCATGACTACAGCTTCTCCATCAGGTTCGCCATTTCGATAGCTGCCGCAGCTGCCTCCGCGCCCTTGTTGCCGGCTTTCGTGCCCGCACGTTCGATCGCCTGCTCGATGGTCTCGGTCGTGATAACGCCAAAGATCACCGGAACGCCCGTTTCCAGAGACGTGCTCATCGTACCGCTCGTTGTGCCGGAGCACACGTAGTCGTAATGCGACGTGGCGCCTCGAATGACGGCGCCGATGCAAATCACGGCATCATACGACCCCGATTCCGCCATTTTCTTGGCCGCTACCGGAATCTCCAAGGAGCCGGGCACGCGCGCAACAACGACCTCGTCCGGGTCGCCGCCATGTCTCTTGATCGTGCGGAGGGCTCCGTCCAGCATTTCTTCCGTGATGAAGTCGTTGAACCGGCTGACGACGATGCCAAAACGGTGATCACGGACAACGAGGTCTCCTTCGAGGTACTCAGGCATAGGTATAAGCGCGTACGAACTGAGGAATAATCAGAGAGGGCGGACGATGGTCTTCGCCCTGTGGCGCGACGATACTACGCCCGCGCAGCATCCTTTCGTTCCCGCCAAGGCGTGGACATCGGATGCAACCAGGAGTGAGTCATCTGCCATCGCCCCTCCACCGTCGAGCAATAGGCCTCCATTCTCGCTCTGAAAGGCCCAGACGCCCCAGCCGTTCATCGCGGCGCTCACTCCCACCATGATAGTCAGATCCGCCTGTCATGAGCAGCCCGGAAGATTGCACCTTCGTCTTGTAGTAGTCGACCAGGTAATCCGGATGAGATGGTGAGATACATTCGATCGCGTCTACACCGGCTCGTTGCAGGTTGCGCATGACGTGACCCGACATCCACTGGCCCGGATGGGCAATCGAGACGAATCCGCCGGCCTCGTGGATGACGTCAACGGCCTCCCTGGCCGGTCGACCAGGCGCAGCCACGTAAGCGGGAGCATCGTTTCCAATGTAGCAGTCGAACGCCTCCTGCATACCCTCCGCATGTCCCTTGCGGCACAGAATCCGTGCTAGATGCGGCCGGCCGAGGGCAGCTGTTGGCCCCGCTTCATCCTCGACCTCATCCAGTGTCACCGTCACTCCCTGATCTTGAAGACGATCGATCATCGCTTGCATTCGACCGCGCCGGCCGTCGCTGAACGCATCCAAATATGTTCGTAGGCGGTCGTTCGATGGGTCGAACGCGTACCCCAAAAGGTGCACAACATTGTCCGAGATGGTGACGGTGAGCTCGACCCCGGGCAGTAATTCAAGTCCGTGCTTTTCTGCCGCAACTCTCCCTTCCTCTAGGCCTGCAATCGTATCGTGATCGGTAATTGCGACCACCTTCAGTCCCCGCTCCGCCGCCTTCTCGATAAGTGCCGTTGGTGACAGGACGCCATCCGATCGATGGGTGTGCGTGTGCAGGTCTGCAAAAATGCGGCGCATGCCGGAGGAATAACGATATTGAAAGGCACGGTTTACGGTTCGGTCCGTTCAGACTCCATCTCTTCTATCCATGAGTTCGCACGCTGACGTGCTCGTCTCAGTTGCACGTTGCACCTTAACTTGACGGCTTCTCCCTACACGTGTCCTGTCTCAACTAGAACCAGCCGCCTTTTATGGATCGATTGTGGAGCCCCTGGCGCTCGACGTACGTTTCAGATGCAAATGATGATACCGACCACAACGACGACGCCTCCGTCTTTACGGCGCTGCAGCAGGACGGAAAGGAAAAGGGAACGGACGCCGAACATCTGATTCTCTGGCGTGGAGAGCACGTGTTTGTCATCATGAACCTGTATCCCTACAACAACGGGCATCTTCTCATCGTGCCGTATCGCGAGATCCCGTCGTACATCGACCTTTCGACGGACGAGCACCACGCGATTGCGGATGCGATCGACCGGTGCATGATGTGGCTTAACGCCGCCCTCGAGCCAGAGGGCTTCAATGTCGGAATGAACGTCGGGCGGGCGGCCGGTGCCGGCATTCCCGAGCATCTCCATGTTCACGTCGTGCCGCGATGGGGCGGCGACACGAACTTTATGCCCACAACGAACGAGACAAAGGTCCTCCCTGAATCGCTCCGACAGACCTACGATAAGCTCTCCGCCGTGATCGCAAAAACCGACGGATCGTGATGTCACCCTCGGCGTAGGGTTTCTCTCCGCCCCGCTCCCCAGTTCTGCGTTATCAATGTCTGACGCTGAAAGCGACGCCACCACCCATCGCACCCCGGATCAATCGATCGAAGACATCCGACGTGAGGTCGATGATTATCGCTTCGATCACGTCCACCCGAACGCTCGGTTCGGCACCGCAAGCGACCGGTACGGAGGCTGGGTCGGGCAGATTTATCCCGAGAGTGCGTACGCGACGAAAATTTCCGAGCGCAAGCGACGGTTGGGTGGTGAGCAGTTCACCGAGCGGCGGGTGCCCGTGAGCAGCGTACGGGACTACTTCGACCACTTCGGCTGCCTGGAGATTGACTTCACCTTCTACCGCCCTCTCCTCGAGAGTGACGGGTCTCCCTCGAACAACTACGGCGTCCTGCAGAATTACCTCGATCATGCCCCTGAGGATGCCTCTTTTTTGCTGAAAGCACCTCAGCAGTTTTTCGCGCGCACGCTTCGGCGCGGCGGCAATTACGTTGACAACGAGGATTTTCTTGACCTCGACGTGTACCGCCGAACATTTCACGAGCCGGCGCTCGACCTCGTCGGCGATCGGCTAGCGGGCATCATCTTCCAGCAGGAGTATCAGCGCGTGCGCGATAGCCCAAGCCCGGAAGCCAATGTCGAGGCCCTCGACGACTTCTTCGGCCCACTGGGTCGCGACGCACAGATCCACATCGAGCTTCGATCTGAGCACTTCCTCGAACCGGTGTACTTTGACTGGCTGGAGGAGCGCGGATTGGGGCATGTTTTCAGCCACTGGACGTGGCTTCCGCAAATTCGAAAGCAGTGGACCATGTCCGGGGAACGCCTCACGGCCGCGAATGGAGAGGTCGTCACGCGCCTTCTGACGCCCCGCAACGTGAAATACGCCGATGCCTACGCACAGGCGTACCCGTTCGACAAACCGGTGCCTGAGATCTGTGATACAGAGGGCGCCCGCGACATGGTGCTGGACGTGACCGCCCTGGTTTACCGCGCTGAGGCGCAGAATGCGCTGGTGAACATCGTCGCAAACAACCGGGCCTGGGGCAATGCGCCGGACCTGGCACGGGCCATCTCGCACCGCATCCTCGACGAGGAGGAGAAACGAAGCTGACGGTCAGACATCGACCAGGGGATGGCGGTGCAGCACGTCGATCGTCAACACGCCCGATTCCACCATGCCATCATATATACGTTTTCCGAATGGTATCGTCGGGATCGCCCAAACCGTGTCCTCGCAGCAGCTCCGAGTTGGGAAGAGACCCGTTTCAACAATACACGTTCAAGCGTTCTTCTGCTAAGGTGTGGCGCGTCTGCCGAATCGAAGCCGTTGGAGACACCGACACCTTAACGTCGAAACGGTATTATCGGGCATCTAGGTAATCCTGGAGAATGACAGCAGCCGCGGCCGCATCGACTCGGCCCTTGTCATACCGCCCAGGTTGGCGGACGCCTGCTTCTCGAAGTGCGCCTTTCGCAATTTCCGAACTGAAGCGCTCGTCCTGTCTGACCACGTCGACGCCGGAAATGACCTCCCGAAGCTCCTCGACGAACTCGTCCACAAAAGCCGTCGAGTCATTCTCCTCGCCGTCTAGAGACAGCGGCCATCCAACGACGAGAATTCGGATTCCCTCCTCTTCGTGAATCCGCTTCAATTCCTCCACGGCTGCCTCTGGCGCAAATGTGCCGTGAACCTGAGAGAAGACCTGCAAGGGATCTGAGCGGGCAATCCCAACCCGCTTTGTGCCGATATCCACGCCGACTGCTCGTGGAGTTGATTCGAGTAAACTCACAAACGCGATCGCTCAGGATGAGTGGTTGGTCGAGCTGCCGTCTGGCGCATCCGCGCTACCCTCAGGAATATCGTAATCGAGCTCGCGGAGCGGCGTCTTCAAAACCTCCTGGATTCGCTTCCCGGGGCGAAAGTGCGTTTTCCGTCGGCTCGGAATGAATACCGGTTCGTTTGTCTTCGGATTGCGAGCTTTGGGTTTCGCCTTTGTCTTCTTCACCTCGAAGACGCCAAAGTCTCGAAGTTCGACTCGCCGCTCAGGATCTGCCTCGATGAGCAAATCGCCCAGCGCGGTGAGCACGGCACTCACCCAGGGTTCACTCTTGTAAATGGGCTCATCCATGAGCTGCGCAACCTTTCGCGCAACATCTTTTTTTGTCAGCGTCTCGGGACGATCGGACATTGTGCCTGAAGCAACCATGAGCGTGCAGCGAGGCGCGCTCCCCGAAAAGAGAGGCGCGATGAGTTACGAACGAGTACAACATATTCCGGATCACCCGGATCTTCAACCACTACCCGGCGGATTTTCCGGGCCCAACAATCGGTTTTCGTTTCCGATTAGAGATCTCTCGGCGCGTCTCTTTTACTCCTCAAAACGATACACTCCGTAGAGGCCGTCAATGCGCTTGAGACGTTCCTTGAGGCGTTCCAGATGCTTCAGATCCGCCACGTGAAGCGTTACACGCCCCTCGAACACACCGTCTTCGGAATCGATTGTCAGCGAACGAATGTAGGTGTTCAAGTTTTTCGAAATAACCGTCGTGATGTCATTTAGCATATTGGCTCGGTCCTCCCCCATGAGCCGCAGCGCCGCGACGAAGTGCACGTCCTTCTGGTGACTCCAGTCAACGTCCTGAATCCGATGCGGATGGTTGTTGAGCAGATCCGTCGCATTCGGACAGTTCGTCCGGTGAATGTTAATTGAGCCGGTCTTGCTGACAAAGCCGAAGACGTCATCCCCGGGAATCGGGTTGCAGCACGAGGAGTAGTTGACCTTGATGTCGCGCTGCATCTCCCCGTCAATGACCAGAGCTTGCCTGCCGCTGGTCTGTGCCGTCTCGAGGAAGTTCTCGTACTGCTCGCGCAGCGACTCCTCGTCATGCTGCTCCTCCTCTTCTGAGGCGAGCGTTCCGTCCTTGATGTAGGCAATCAGGTCCTGCGGATCGTAGATCCCAGCACCGATCTCATAGAAGAGCTGCCGTAGATCCGGGAACTTGATGTCGTGCGCGTACTGCTGAAGATCATGGTCGCTGACCTCCAGGTGGGCCTTCTCGGCCGCTTTCTCCCACACCTCACGGCCATGCTCCGCCGTTTTCCGCCGCTTCTCGTTCTTCCAGTGCCGGATGCGGCTTTTGGCCTTGTGCGTCTGGACGAAGTTCTCCCAGTCCGGATTCGGATGCTGCTTCTTGGAGGTGATGATCTCGACCTGGTCGCCGCTCTGCAGTTCGCGTGACAGCGGGACCATCTTGCCATTCACTTTCGCCCCGATGCACTGCATGCCCACCTCGGTGTGGACCTTAAATGCGAAATCGACCGGCGTCGCCCCTTTTGGAAGCGTCATCAGATCGCCCATCGGCGTGAAGACGTAGATCTCCTCGTCGTAGAGGTTCAGACGAAACTCCTCGACGAACTCGGTCGCTTCCTCCGGTTTCGGGCTATCCAGCAAGTCCCGGACCCATTCGAGGAACTGCTCCATCTCCTCGTCGACGTTCTTCCGTCCTTCCTTGTAGCGCCAGTGTGCGGCCACCCCTTTTTCCGCCACTTCGTGCATCCGGTCAGTACGAATCTGCACCTCCACCCGACGGCCACCGGGGCCGAGCACGGTCGTGTGCAGGCTCTGGTAGCCGTTGCCTTTCGGGTTCGAGATGAAGTCGCGGAAACGCGTCGGGAGCGGTTTATACACATCCGTGACGACGGAGTACACGCGCCAGCAATCTTCCTTCCCCTTCTTCTCGCGCGTATCAGCGTCGAGTTCGTTGTCCGTATTCAGCACAATCCGAATCGCAAAGATGTCGTAGATCTCATCGATCGGCTTGTCCTGCCGCTTCATCTTGCGATGAATCGAATAGACGTTCTTGACGCGGCTATAGATTTGAAACTGATACCCTTCTTCGTCCAGCCGCTCCTCCATGGGCTCGATGAAGGCCGCGATAAACTTGTCGCGCTTCTCGGCCATGTCGCTGATCGTCTCGACAATGTGCTCATACGCCGACGGGTCGAGAATCTTCAGCGAGAGGTCTTCGAGCTCACTCTTGATGGAGTGCAGTCCAAACCGATGCGCGAGCGGAGCGAAGAGGTCTAGCGTTTCGCCCGCCTTCTTAAGTTGCTTCTTCTTCGGCAGGGCATCAATCGTCCGCATATTGTGCAGACGGTCTGCAAACTTCACCAGGATGACGCGCAGATCCGTGGCCATCGAAAGCATCAGCTTCCGGACATTCTCAGCCTGGCCCAGCTCACGGCTCTCGAAGACGCCGCTGATCTTCGTCAGACCGTCGATGACGGTTGCGAGCGTCTCGCCGAACTCCGACTCGATGAAGTCAAGAGAGAGCTCCGTGTCCTCGACCACGTCGTGGAGCAGGGCTGCGGCGACGCTCAGGTCGTCCAACCCGATGTCTCGGGCCACAATCGTTGCGACCTCGAGAGGATGGCTGATGTATCGCTCCCCAGAAGCACGCCAGTCGTCTCGATGTGCCCAGTAGCTAAGCCTGAAGGCCCGACGGAGAAGATCCTCGTCGACTGAGGGGAGGTGCGTCCGGCAATGCGCCAACAGGTTTTCGAGACCTTCGACGTATTGCGGCTCCATGTCGAGGTCGTCTTTGCGCAGGACGGCCGAAGCTTGAATCATGTACTCAGAGGGCGGGAAGTGCGAAGTGCCGGGTAGTATGGTACCTTTGGAAACTCGCAAGGTTCACCCCACCTTCTCCCCTCGTCCGGGATCCGATTCTCCTGTAGGTGGAATAAAACAACGCGCGTGCGTCTCTCTGCATGCAGCTTCATGCCAGGCGGTATTGACGCTCGACGTTTACTATTATTTTGCCCTGCATGCCCATCGATTACGAGCAGCGGCGTGAGCCGGACAAAAAAAGCACCGCCCCTGAGCAGAGGCGGTGCTTCGGCAAACGTCTATCCTTCAGAAGGCTGATCACGCAGCGCCTGCTGCGGCTTCTTCTGTCTCTTCGTTTTCATCGCGATGGCCTTTACCGCTTCCACGACGTGTGCGGCTCTTACCGCTACTTGCAGTAGACGGCTGCACGTCGTTGTAATCGACGAGTTCGACCAGCGCCTCCTCCGTACCGTCTCCACTACGCTTGCCCAGCTTCACGACGCGGAGGTAGCCTCCAGGACGATCGCCGACCTTGACGCCGACCTCGTTGAAGAGCTCCTTGACGGCCTCCTTGTTCTGCAGGCGACGGAAGACCTGACGACGGTTATGCTCCGTGTCGTCCTTGGCTCGGGTAATGAGCGGCTCGATGAAGGGACGGAGCGCCTTCGCCTTGGCAACGGTGGTCCGGATCTTCTTGTGCTCAATCAGCGCGCTGGAAAGCGACTGCAGTGTCGCCTTCCGGTGCGAGCTGGTGCGTCCGAGTTTCTTTCCTTTCTTGCGGTGTCTCATATCTTAATCTTATGCGTCTTGCGTTGTGCAGTACCGTTGGCGCTTGGCGCGCTGCGGTCCCCGTCAGCCGGGGGGCAGCCACGCGCGACGCCACACGCAGAACAGAAGTCCGTTCCGTAAACGTAGGGCCTTGATCGACCTGCACGGAAAAGGGCCTCCCGGTAGAAGGCCCTCGTCCGAACCGTCGAGATGAATCAGGTGCTGGCCTGTTCTTCGAGGTATTCTTCGACGTTCATTCCGAACTCAAGGCCACGGTCGTCAAGAACTTCAACGAGCTCTTGAAGCGACTTCCGACCGAAGTTACGGAACTTGAGCATCTCGTTTTCTTCGCGGCGCACGAGGTCGCCAATCGTCTTGATGCTCGCTGCCTTGAGGCAGTTGTGCGAACGGACCGAGAGGTCGAGCTCGTCCACAGGCTGCGCAAGCAGCTCGCGGATCCGCTTGACTTCCTCGTCCACTTCCTGCTCTTCCACGACCGGCTCCGGTTCTTCATCGAGGCTGATGAAGAAGTTAACATGATCGCGGAGGATGCTCGCAGCCTGCGTAAGCGCCTCTTCCGGCGTGACCGAGCCGTCGGTATCGACGTCAATAGCGAGCTTCTCATAGTCAATGCGCTGACCGACACGCGTCGGCTTGACCGAGTACTTCACGTTGCGGATCGGCGTGAAGATGGAGTCGATCGCGATCACACCGATCGGATCATCTTCGCGCTTGTTTTCCTCGGACGGCACATACCCACGTCCGTTGCCGATGCGGAGGTCGACGTTCACAACCGCGTCCTCAGCAAGCGTCGCGATGTGGAGGTCCGGATTCAGCACCTCAAATTCGGCTGTTGCGTCGGCAATATCTGCCGCCGTCCAGTTACCCGGCCCTTCGAGGCTGAGGTGAAGGTGTCCTTCCTGAGCTTCTTCGCTTTTAAAGCGAACCTCTTTCAAGTTAAGGATCACGTCCGAGACGTCTTCGGTGACGCCCGGAATCGTGGAGAACTCATGCTGGACCCCATCGATTTTAATAGCGGTGATGGCGAGGCCGCGGAGGGACGACAGCAGCACCCGGCGAAGGGCGTTGCCGATTGTCACGCCAAAACCGCGTTCGAGCGGTTCGACGATAAAACGCCCCGAGGTGTCCGAGGCTTCGTCAACCTGGACGCCTTCCGGCATCTGAATCCCGTAGTTATTCATACGCTCGGTTCGGTAGAGATTTTCAACAAACGCGTGGAAAGCAGTCGTTCGGTCACGTTATTTCGTGCCGCACGCTTCCCGTATAAGCAGGTGGCCGCGAAGCCGGTCGAGGTCGACTTGCGTGGACACCACGCCGCTGCAACTGCAGTGGTCGTCGTGTCGGCACGCAGAGTCGCCGTCGGGCCGATTACTTCGAGTAGAGCTCGACAATCAGCTGCTCATTTATGTTTTCTGGAATGTCTTGCCGGTCCGGGTAGTCCAGAAATTTACCCTTCATCGCGTCCCGGTCGAAGTCGAGCCAGGAGAAGTTCCGGCGCTGACGCTGAACATTGTCCTTGACAACCTCGAGGTTGCGGCTCTTAGGACGAACCGACACGACGTCGTTCGGGCGAAGTGCGTACGACGGGACATTCACAATCCGGTCGTTCACCATAATGTGGCGGTGCGACACGAACTGGCGAGCCTGTCGGCGCGTGCGCCCAATTCCGAGACGGAAGACCGTGTTGTCGAGACGCGACTCCAGAAGAAGCAGCAGGTTCTCACCGGTCACCCCTTCCTGGCGCGATGCCTTATCGAAGAGGTTCTTAAACTGCTTCTCGAGCAGACCGTATGTGTATTTTGCTTTCTGCTTCTCTTTGAGCTGAACCGCGTATTCGCTCTCGCGACGGCGACGGCGACGGCCGTGCTGTCCCGGGGGGTACGGCTTCCGCTCCAGCGCTTTCGACGGGCCGAAGATCGGCTCCTTGAAGCGACGTGCGATTTTTTGCTTGGGGCCTCGGTAACGAGCCATGTGTGAGGGAGACGAGTTTCGTATTTCGAGAAATATGGGGTGGAAGCACCGTCCGAGCCCGTGGCCCGAACCGCCTTCCTAGAATCGAAAAATCAAACGCGGCGGCGCTTCGGAGGACGGCAGCCGTTGTGCGGGAGAGGCGTGACGTCGCGAATCGTCGCAACTTCAATGCCCACCTCCGACATGGCGCGGATCGCGCCCTCACGACCGGAACCAGGCCCCTTCACGAAGACGTCTACGCGGCGGAGGCCGAGATCGTAGGCTTCCTGTGCAGCAGCTTCGCCCGCCTTCTGTGCGGCGTATGGCGTATTCTTGCGGCTACCTTTGAAACCCATCTTACCGGCGCTCGCCCACGAGATGGTGTTACCGTACTGATCGGTAATCGTCACGATGACGTTGTTGAAGGTCGCCTTCACGTAGGCACGACCATTCGACTCAACAACGACATTTTTCTTACGTGCGGAGCGCTTGCCCCGCTTCTTTCCTCCTTTGGCCATAGTGGTCAGTCGATTCGATACAATGTGTTACGTCTCTGCACCCGGAAGAGCCCGCGGCGCAGACGATCGGAGATCTACAGGAACCCATACGAACGCCGTACATCGCTATCGCGAAGCGCTCGCACAAATGCCTGGCACGACACGAGCCATGTTATCGCTCGGCACGCCGCGCCAAAGCTGAGCTTACTTGCGCGGTGCAGCTTTCTTGCCGGCAACCGTCTTGCGACGCCCCTTACGAGTACGCGCGTTCGTACGTGTGCGCTGCCCGTTCACGGGGAGACCTTTACGATGACGCAGCCCGCGGTAACAGCCGATGTCCATGAGGCGCTTGATGTTCATCTGCACCTCCGTACGAAGCTGTCCCTCAACGGTGAACTCGTCCTCGATGATACGGCGCACCTGGCGCGTCTGGTCTTCCGTCCACTCACGAGGGGACTTCTCGAGGTCGATACCGACACGTTCGATAATATCCTGGGCTCGGGATCGCCCGATACCGTAGATATCCGTCAACGCGATCTCTCCGCGCTTGTGATCCGGTACGTCAACTCCTGCAATACGTGGCATAAATGGGTTCGGTTATGCGTGCTCTCAAATGGTTAGCGGCACTCCGCCTCTCAGGATCGAGAGACTGTAGCCTCCGTCATCCAGGTCATGACTGCGAAACAGACGCGCCAGACCGAGATGCGGCCGGGATCCCCCTGCGACTCGCTCTCATTTTTTGAGCGGTCGTGACCGTGCCCGACGTTCCCACTTCTACGTAGGACGGCGATGCACGTACGGGTCGGGCGAACCGGCTGTAATCGTTTGGTGGAATGACCCGTTGAGAAGAATCAGTTGATGCCTTCTCGCTAGCGGTGACACCTCTGCCGCACCACCGGTTTCTCGGCGGTGCCACTCCAGACACGTTCATACCCCATCGCATCCGGAAAGGTTCAGGCTCGGCACCAGTACCTCCATGAAGACTGTGCCTGATTTTGACACGCGCCTCCATCGGCCGCTCACAGGTGTTCGTCGGGACGACTACGCCCCAGAAAACTGTGAGTGAGCTCGGTCTTACTTATAGCGATACACAATCCGGCCCTTCGACAGGTCATAAGGGGAAAGCTCCACCTTGACCCGATCGCCTGGGAGGATCTTAATGTAGTTCATCCGCATCTTGCCCGAGAGGAGGCCGAGAATCTCGTGCCCATTCTCTAGCTTGACGCGAAACTGCGCATTCGGGAGAGCCTCGATGACTTCTCCATCCTGTTCGATGGCTTCTTCCTTAGCCATTAGCTGTGGTGTTGTGTGTGACAGATGTTTTCGTCTCGTAGGGCGGGTCGACCACATCCTCGATGTAATCGAACGTGGTGAGGATCTGCGGCTCATCCTCGTCCACCGCAATCATATGTTCGTAGTGTGCAGAAGGCTTCCCGTCCGCGGCTCGGATCGTCCAGCCATCAGCGTCGACATCTACAGATGCCGTGCCCTGGTTAACCATGGGCTCGATGCAGACGGTGAGTCCGCGCTTAAGCTTCCGGCCCGATCCAGGCTTTCCGAAGTTCGGGATCTGCGGTTTCTCGTGCAGCTCTTTTCCGATACCGTGTCCGACCAGATCGCGTACGACGCCGTATCCACGTTCCGAACAGTAGGCGTCGACAGCGTGCCCGATGTCTCCGATCCGGTTACCAACAATGGCCTGTTCGATACCCAGATGCAAGGCCCGGTACGTCGTCTGACATAGGGCCTGTGCTGCGTCATCGATCTCCCCTACCGCGAAGGTGTAAGCGCTGTCGCCGTAGTAGCCGTTCAGCTTCACTCCGCAGTCCACGGAAAGCAGATCGCCTTCCTGAAGCGTGTAATCGTTTGGGATGCCGTGCACCACCACGTCATTCACGGACGTGCAGAGCGTACCCGGAAAAACGTTATCCCCAACTTGATAGCCCTTGAATGCGGGCTCGGCATCGTGTGTTCGAATAAAGTCTTCCGCGATGGCGTCGAGCTCTTCGAGCGTCGCACCCGGCTGGATGTACTCAGCAACTTTACCGAGCGTACGCCCCACGAGATCGGCGCTCTCGCGCATCAGGTCGATCTCGCGCTGGCTCTTCAGTTGGATCATGAAAGCACCTTTTATTCGTTGGACGAACCGCTGGAACAGGTTCATAGGCATCACCGAAACCTGGGGCCGTCACCCATTCGGACACGGACTCGTTCTACGGCGATCACACGCGACGGCCGCGCATCTTACCGCTCTTCATGAAGCCGTCGTAGTGGCGCATGAGCAGATGACTTTCAATCTGCTGCAGCGTGTCAAGCGTCACCTGGACAAGAATCAGAAGGCTCGTTCCTCCGAAGAACATCGCGAAGCCCTGCGTCACGCCAAATGCCATAGCGAACGACGGCAGGATCGCCACGAATCCGAGGAAGACCGATCCCGGCAGCGTGATCCGCGTCAGGATCGTATCAATGAACTCGCTCGTCTGCTTACCCGGTCGAATGCCAGGGATAAATCCACCCTGACGCTTCATGGTGTCCGCCATTTGCTGTGGGTTCACCGTGATCGCCGTATAGAAGTAGGTAAAGAAGACAACGATCACGAAGAAGAGCACAGAATAGCCAACGCTGTCGATCTGGCCGAACCAGGCGCCGATCTGCTGTGCCGTTTCGTTATCCGGCATGAACGACGCGAAGGTGCTCGGAATGAACATGATCGACTGGGCGAAAATGATCGGCATCACACCGGCCGCGTTCACGCGAATCGGGAGATACTGCGTCGAGCCCCCGAAGGACTTCCGTCCAACGACTCGCTTCGCATACTGCACCGGAATCCGGCGCATACCCTGCGAGACGAGCACAACCCCTGCGGTAACGAGTACCCAGACGCCGACCTCGATCAGGACGATAAAGATGTTGTCGCCGTTGATGTCGATCTCGTTGAAGAGCGACTGCGGCAGGAAGGCAATGATACCCACCATAATGACGAGAGAGATCCCGTTCCCGATGCCCTTCTCGCTGATCCGCTCGCCGAGCCACATGACAAAGACGGTACCACTCGTGAGAACGAGAACCGTCGTGATCATGAATAGCGTCTTGTCGATCACGATCGCGCTCCCCGTCTGACCGTAGCTCAGGTTGATCGCATAACCGATCGACTGCAGCGCCGTGATTCCAACGGTGCCATACCGCGTCAACTGTGTAATTCGGCGGCGACCGTCCTCTCCCTCACGCTGCAGCTTCTGGAAGTACGGGACGACCGCTCCCATCAACTGGATGATAATCGAGGCGGTAATGTACGGCATGATTCCCAACGCAAATATGCCCGCCTGGCGGAACGCACCGCCGACGAACATGTCGAGGAAGCCGAAGATGCCACCATCTCCGGATGCCGCATTAATGTCGGTCAGGGTCGCAGCATCGACGCCCGGGAGCGTAACATACGTCCCAAAGCGGTAGACTACGAGAAGACCCAGCGTATACAGGATGCGGTTCCGCAGGTCCTCAATCTCCCAGATGTTGCGAATACTTTCGGCGAATCCAGCCATAACGTCCGTCGGTCTGTGCTCGGGTACCGCGGTGCGAGCCGAACACGTCGTCTGATTCAGATAGAGGGAAAGGGCAACCCGGTCGGCCGACGGTCCCGATGATGGCGAGACTGTCAGCCGACGGATTAGAGGTTACGCGTCGAGATCGGTGACCGATCCACCCGCATCCTCGATCTTTTTCTTTGCGCTCTCGCTGAAGGCATGCGCCGACACCTCGAGGGCAACGTCGATCTCGCCGTCACCGAGAATCTTGACGTATTCGGGATCGCGGATGGCGCCAGCCGCATCGAGAACCTCCGGCGTGACCGGTTCGGATGCATCGATCCGACCGTCGTTCACGAGACGCGCGATGCGCGACACGTTGACGATGCTGGGCTCCACGCGAAAGTTGTTGGTGAAGCCGAACTTCGGGAGGCGGCGGTAGAGAGGCATCTGGCCCCCCTCGAACCACATCGGGCGGTTCTTCGAACCGGACCGGCTGCTCTGTCCCTTGTCGCCGCGCGTGGACTGGTGTCCACCGCGACCGGAACCGACGCCGCGTCCGAGACGCTGCTTATCTTTCGTGGCGCCCTCTGCGGGCTTGAGATTGCTGAGATCCATAATCAGTGTCGTTGGGCTGGCGCTCGCACCGACGCGGCCGGACGTTCCGGAGCGTGGACGCGAACTCGCATGAGTAGAGATGTCGAGATGTCGTAGCAGTGAATATGAGAAGCGCCAAACGGCTGTTCTCCACACGCCTGGTCGGGCGATCACTGCGGCAAAGACCTTACGCGTCGAGCTCTTCCACGTCTACAAGGTGAGCCACCTTGCGGATCATGCCGCGAATCTGCGGCGTGTCGTCCTGCTCGACGGTCTGGCGGATCTTACGCAGACCGAGGGCCTTCAGCGTGTCCCGCTGCTTCTTCGAGCGAGAGTTCGTGCTTCGGACCTGCGTGATTTTCAGTGTAGCCATCGCGTTACGTCGTTGGTCGATGAGGCGAGGGGCGACGCGTGTCGCCGGCTCGCAGGGATGGTGAGTACGCGACCGGAGCTTTGTTCACAGGGGCTGTACCCCTTCCTCCCCGGTCGCGTCGGCGGGCCTGCCTTACCCGTTGAATACTTTCTCCAGCGGGATGCCGCGGCGGCGAGCCACCTCGATGGCATCCTCAAGCTTATCGAGCGCGTTGATCGTCGCCGCAACCTGGTTGTGCGGGTTCGACGTACCGAGCGACTTCGATAGCACGTTGGAAAGACCGGCGCACTCGAGCACGGCACGTACACCACCACCGGCGATAACACCTGTACCTGGTGCAGCAGGCTTGAGAAGGACGCGGCCAGCATCCTGCTGACCAATCACTTCGTGCGGGATCGTGCCGTCACGAATCGGAACGCGGACGAGATTCTTCTTGGCGTCCTCCGCTCCTTTCGAGATCGCGCTCGACACGTCGTTTGCCTTACCGAGGCCAGCGCCGACGAGTCCGTCTTCGTTGCCGACGACAACGACTGTGTTAAACGAGAACCGGCGACCGCCCTTCACGACCTTCGAGACGCGGTTGACCGCCACAAGGCGATCCACCCAATTCTCCTGCCGCTTATCGGCGTTGACCCGTTTTCTTCTGTTCTTTGCCATGATGGTGGGTTCGTGCGTAGTGCAAAAATGACGTCATGTGCGACGCGCCAACCGATGTAGTCCGGCGGTGCAGCGCACGTGCTCAATTACAGGTGAAGGCCGCCTTCACGGGCTCCTTCCGCCAGGGCCTTGATTCGGCCGTGGTACTTATAGCCACTTCGGTCGAAGACCGCCTTTTCAATGCCTTTCTCCTTGGCACGTTCGGCGAGGATTTCGCCCACCTTCCGGCTCTCGTCCGTCGGGTCGTCTCCGTCAACGCCGTCTTCGAGGCTCGACGCCGAAGCGAGCGTGTGCCCATCGAAGTCGTCGATGAGCTGCGCGTAAATGTACTTGTTCGACCGGTACACCGACAGCCGGGGACGGCTCGGCGTACCCATAATGGTCGACCGAATGCTTGCGTGGATGCGCTTGCGGCGCGCGGCGGTTTCTTTGTTGCCCTTGGCCATTGCTACAGTTCCGTGTTGTAATGCACATTTCGTCGAACCAGACTGCGCGTCCGGCGTGCGCCTGACCATATCGATCGGCGCGGAAGTTTGGTGGGTCGAAGCCAGTTGACCGCCGGCCTGCTGTCGGCCTGCGATGTCGGCTCGACCGTTGCCACGAGACCGCCCGCGATACGAACGGCCGCGTGAAACGGGGGGCGACGCTATCGAGCAGCAGTCTTACCGGCTTTCAGCGGTACATGCTCACCAACGTAGCGAACACCCTTGCCGTTGTACGGCTCCGGCGGGCGAAGGCTGCGAATCTTCGCTGCAACCTGGCCGACAAGCTGCTTGTCGATGCCTTCGATGACGATAACGTCGTTCTTGCCACGACCACTATCGACGCTGATGTCGATTTCGTCCGGTGGGAGGAAAAAGATCGGGTGCGAGTAGCCGAGGGCGAGTTCGAGCGTGCCGTTGCTCACGGACGCACGATAGCCGACCCCGATGATCGTCAGCTCCTTCTTGTATCCGTTCTCGACGCCTTCCACCATGTTGGCGAGAAGGGAGCGCGTCAGCCCGTGCACCGAGCGGTGGCGCTTCTGATCCGTCGGACGGTTCACAACGATGCTTCCGTCTTCGACTGTAACGTCCATATCCGGGTCGACCTGCTGGGAAAGCTCTCCCTTCGGACCCTTAATGGTGACGAAGTTTTTCGCATCGACGTCGACATTTATGCCGTCGCCAAGTTGGATTGGCTTGCTACCTATACGAGCCATGAGATGAACCTATGTGTTGCAGGGTGTAAAATGGGTGCGCACCGGAGAAGAGTCGCTGTACGACCTGCCTCCGGGCGGAGCCGTAAGCCGGGTGCCGTCCAGGATGTTGACCCGAGGACACCGGCGTGCGGCCAGAAGGCTGGCGCAGTAAGGGCGGCGTTTAAAATACCGTTGCCAAGACTTCGCCTCCGACGTTGAAGCGACGAGCTTCCTTATCGCTCATCACACCGCGCGATGTCGACAGAATCGCGATGCCCAGGCCGTTCTTGACCCGCGGCAGATTCTGCGCGTTGCGGTACTCGCGGCGGCCGGGCGTCGACACGCGCTGAAGCGTGCGGATGGCGGGCTCCCCCGTCTCCTCGTCGTATTTCAGATAGACGCGCAGGCGCCCCTGCTTGCCATCTTCGACGTTGAGGTAGTTCTTGATGAACCCCTTCTCAAGCAGGATCTGCGTAATCGCACGCTTGAGTTTCGAAGCGGGAATGTCAACGTACTTGTGGTTCGCCTGCTGCCCGTTTCGAATGCGGGATAGGTAATCAGCGACGGGATCGTTTACGGCACTCATCTCAGTCGTGGTGTTTCGCGGTTCGGTGATCGTCGGGACCCCGGCGGCAGAGCGTCTCCACAGCCGGTGCGAGCCGCCGGTAACATCGGGTTACCAGCTGGACTTGCGGATTCCCGGAATCTTGCCCTCCAGGGCCAGTTCACGGAAGCAGATACGGCAGACGCCAAAGGCCTGCATGTAGCCACGGGCGCGGCCGCAAATCCGGCAGCGGTTATTCTGCCGTACGGGGCTGGCATTGTTCGGTATCTTCTGAAGCTCAACCCAGCGGCCTTCGTCCTTCAGCTTCTGGCGCTTCTCTTTGTACTGCTCGTGCATGCGTTCGCGCTTCTCTTCACGCGCGATCCAGCTCTTCTTCGCCATGTCAGTGTCGTTGTGCGTTGTCGAAAATCTGTCGCGGGCCGGTGTCGTCCGGCGCGGGGGTCGGGGTTACGCGGCTTCCTCCTCTCCGCGGCGAACGAACGGCATCCCGAGCCCCTTCAGAAGCGCGTATGCCTCCTCATCGTTCTCAGCGGTTGTCACGAACGTGATGTCCATGCCGCTGATGCGATCAACATTATCCATGTCGATCTCAGGGAAGATGGTCTGCTCTCTGATGCCGAGCGTGTAGTTCCCGTGCCCATCAAAGCTGCGGTCCGGCACACCCTGAAAGTCACGGATATTCGGCAGCGCCAGCGTGATCAGGCGATCGAGAAACTCGTACATCCGGGCATCGCGCAGCGTCACGCGGACGCCGACGGGCATTCCCTTACGAAGCCCAAAGTTCGAGATGCTCTTCTTCGCGCGGGTGATCTCCGGCTGCTGACCGGTGACCTTACGGATCTCCTCCACCGCGTCGTCGAGAACCTTCTGATTCTCTGCGGCTTCGCCCACGCCCTTATTGATGGCAAGTTTGGCGAGGCGCGGGACCTCCATCACGTTGTCGTATCCGAACTTCTCCTTCAGTTCGGCGCGCACCTCATCGTTGTAGCGCTCTTTAAGTCGAGGGATGGTAGCCATGGTCTACTGGTTATCTTCGGTTCTCGAACCGGCGAAGCCGGGTGCAACGTGCGTGTCGGGGCGGGATCCGTCCCGATTTATCCATCGCCGTTGCAGACGTTGAAAATGGGGGCTGTCTAAGGGGAGTTCCGGGTGCATCGATGATTCAATCAATCACGATGTCGTCGACACCGCTCCGGCGTCCCCAGGAAGGCTTACTTGTCGAGCTCTTCCCCGGTGGTCTTCGCGTATCGAACCCAGCGCGACTGACCGGTCTCAGGATCGGAAATTTGCTTGCGGCCGATCCGGGTCGGGTTGCCGTCGCTGTCGATCGGGTTCACGTTGGACACGTGAATCGGCACCTCGCGCTCAACGCGACCGCCATCCGGATTCGAGGGGCTCGGCTGCTCGTGAAACACGCGGATGTTCACGCCTTCCACTGTCACACGCTCCTTGTCGGGGTAGACCTCGATGACACGTCCGGTCGTCCCCTTCTCGGTGAAGTTGTATCCAGTGATGTCCTTGTTGATCATCACCTCGTCGCCCTTCTTGACGTGGAGTTTCTTCTGGCTGTTTTTCTTACGCGGCATAGCAATAGGAATTCTAACGTTCAAAGCAGCACATCGACGCCGAGCTCGTGATCGAGCCCTACGTATAGTGTCGTTACAGGACCTCTGGGGCCAGGGAGACGATGCGCATGAACTGTTTCTCGCGGAGCTCACGGGCCACCGGGCCGAACACACGCGTGCCGACAGGCTCACCCTGTGGGTTGATCAGCACCGCGGCGTTCTCGTCAAAGCGAATGTAGGTGCCATCTGGACGACGGCTCTCCTTGCGGGCACGGACGACGACGGCCTCGCTTACATCGCCTTTGCTCAGGTTGCCGCCCGGAATCGCTGATTTCACCGAGACGACAATGCGGTCACCGACGCCAGCATACCGGCGCCCACTGCTACCGAGCACGCGAATGCACAGCACCTCCTTGGCGCCACTATTGTCCGCTACCTTAAGTCGTGTTTCCTGCTGAACCATGGTTCCTTCGCCTTACGTGTTTCAATGATGGTGCGCCTCCATCGGGCCAACTTCGATCGGCCGCGACCGGGAGCGCTCGACGCACACACCCATTTAGTCTCGGGCGCGTGGTTGCGAGATGGGGTTACTTGGCGCGTTCGACAACTTCGACCAGACGCCACCGCTTGTTCTTGCTGATCGGGCGGGTCTCCATGATGCGAACGGTATCCCCTTCGCCCGCGGTGTTGTCCTCGTCGTGCACCATCAGCTTCGATGAGCGTTCGAGGTACTTGCCGTACATCGGGTGTTTCATCTGCCGCCGCACCGACACGGTGATGGTTTTATCCATCTTGTCGCTGACGACGACGCCCACCCGTTCCTTCCGGGCGTTGCGCGTGGTATCTGCTGTTTCAGGGGTGTGCTCCATGGGTCGTCTCGGTTCTGTTGTCGGCGCGTCTCAGTCTTGCGCCAGGTCAATTCGGGATGCGTAAATCGGTGTAGAGTCTCACGTCCGGACTCGCAGTACGAGGCAGAACGCAGAGCCGGGCCATTACGCCGTCTCTTCCGCTTGCTTCTCGTTCAGGACGGTCTTGAGGCGGGCGATGTCACGTCGCTTCGTGCGAAGCAACATCGGGTTGCTCTCCGTCAGGCCTGTGGCGTGGCGGAACCGGAGTTCCTCCAGTTCCTCCTCCTCTTCCTCAATGCGAGCCCGGATCTCTTTCGTATCCCACTCGCGAATCTTCTCTGCTTTCAGCATGGGTTGTGTCGTGCTCCCTTGGATGCTCAACGTCTGTGGTATGCAATCCGGTCAGTCGGCGGGCGGTCATGCCCGTGGCACCGAGACCATCCTGCGGTCGGCCGTTTGGCGTTACTCGTGGTAGCCGGGCCGCTCGACGAACTTCGTCTTCACCGGCAGCTTGTGGCGGCCGAGACGGAGCGCTTCCTTCGCGACCTCCCGTGTCACACCACCGCCCACCTCAAAGAGAATGTGGCCGGGCTGAACGGGCGCCACGTAAAACTCCGGCGCACCTTTACCTTTACCCATGCGGGTTTCGGCAGGCTTCTTCGTCACCGGCTTGTCGGGAAAGATCCGAATCCAGACCTTTCCAGCCCGCTTCATGTAGCGATTGATCGCCACACGCGCAGACTCAATCTGGCGGCTCGTAATCTGGCCCTTCTCGAGCGACTTCAGTCCGAAGTCGCCGAAGTTGACCCGGGTCCCGCGCGAGGCGTTGCCCTTCTTCATCCCCTGCTTGCGCTGGGCCTTACGGTGCTTGGTGCGTTTAGGCTGTAGCATCAGTTCGTCGGTTTGCTGCGGCGCGCGGCTCTAGCATGGAGTGCCGAGAGCGATGCGCGCACTGAATGGTCGTGAATGGTGCGAGGACCGAGACGGAGCGTCCGATCCGGTCAGGTCACAAGGCGACCGCCTACTAGTTGCGGCCTCCTCCTCGGCGACGACGCGACGGGCGCTTCATCTGCTTACGCTGCTGCGCCTGCACGTTCGGGCTTAGATCCGGCGAACCAATAATTTCGCCGCGGTGGATCCACACCTTGACACCGATGGTGCCGTAGATGGTGTAGGCCGTCTCACGCGCGAAGTCAATGTCGGCGCGAATCGTGTGTAGCGGAACGCGGCCTTCGAGATACTCTTCGGTCCGGCCCATCTCGGCGCCGCCAAGACGCCCGGCAACGCGGATACGAACCCCTTCGGCGCCCATACGCATGGCAGCCGTCATGGCCTGCTTCATGGCGCGGCGGAAGCTGATCCGTCCCTCGAGCTGCTGCGCGATGTTCTTCGCGACGAGCGTGGCGTCCAGTTCGGGACGCTTGATCTCGGAGATGTTGATCTGGATATCCTTGCCCGTGAGCTTCTTCAGCTCCTCACGCAGCTTCTCCACCTCGGATCCACCCCGACCGATAACGACGCCGGGACGGCTGGTGTGAAGCGTGAGAATGACGCGCTTCGGCGTCCGCTCGATCACGGCGCGGCTAAGGCCAGCGCGGCGGAGTCGAGCGTGAAGGTAGCGACGAATCTCTTCGTCTTCGACGAGCTTGTCCTGGAGATCGTCCTCGGAGTACCAGTTGGAATCCCAACCACGAATGACGCCAAGGCGATATCCGACCGGATGTGTTTTCTGACCCAAGGGTGTACCTCGTGACTCTTATTTCGAAAAAGGTCGGTGGTAAATCATGTGTGCACGCGTTCCGCCGATCGGGCGGCGTCCGCACCGTGGAACCGATCAAGGTTCGGGCGGTCGGCGTGCGGGCGCAGGCCGGAGTCCGGCGCTGCGCGAAAAAGGGTGGCGACGCTATGCGACGTCTGCTTCGGCTTCGGGAGCCTCCTGTGGCACGCCGACGATCACCGTAAGGTGCGTCGTGTGCTTCCGGATGGGTGCAGCGCGTCCCCGGGCGCGGGGCTGGTAGCGCTTAAACGTCGGGCCTTCGTCGGCGCGAATCTCTTTGATCACAACCTCGCCCTGGTTGAAACGCTCCTCCTCCTGATCGAGCAGGTTATAGAAGGCAGACCAGATCGTTTTCTGAACCGGCTCAGTTGCACGCTGCGGCATGAAGTCCAGGATGCTAATCGCTTCCGGGACGGTCTTGCCGCGCACCAGGTTGATGATGCGGCGCACCTTCTTCGGGGAGCTCCGAATGTGTTTACGAATCGCTCGTGCTTCCATGTCTCGATGTCCTTACAGGTTCGTCGTCTTAGGCCGCGCAGCACGCGAGGCCGCGAAGGGTCGTCGGTCCGTCCCGAGTCCGTTACGGGCGGCGCGTGCGCTTGTCCACCTTCGACTTCGCATGCCCCTTGAAGGTACGCGTCGGAGCAAACTCCCCGAGCTTGTGCCCCACCATGTTCTCCGTGACGTACACGGGGATGAACTGGCGTCCGTTGTGGACGGCGAAGGTGTGGCCGACGAAGTCCGGAGTAATGAGGGAGTCGCGACTCCAGGTCTTGACGACCTTCTTCTTGTTGGACTCGTTCAGCGCGTCAACTTTGCGCTGAAGCTTGTAGTAAACGTATGGTCCTTTACGTAGAGAACGGGGCATGTCGGGTGTGGCTGCTAGTGTTCGGCGTATGTCGGGACGGCCGGGGCCGCTGCGGGATACAGGCTGCCGAGAAGCGGGCCAGAATGCCCGCCCGCTCGGCAGATGATTTACTTCCGCTTGCGGTTCTTCTTCTCGGTCCGGCGCCGAATGATGTACTTGTTGGAGTCCTTGTTGCGCTTGCGAGTCTTGTAGCCCTTCGCAGGCACGCCCTTACGGGAACGCGGGTGTCCACCGGAGGCTCGCCCCTCACCACCACCCATCGGGTGATCAATCGGGTTCATTGCGACGCCTCGTGTGCGGGGACGGCGACCGAGCCAACGTTTACGTCCAGCCTTGCCAAGCTGGAGGTTCATGTGGTCGACGTTACTGGTCGTACCAACCGTGGCGCGGCAACTTGCTGGGACGCGACGGGTCTCACCCGACGGTAGCGAGAGCGTGGCGTACTTGCCCTCGCGCGCCGTCAACTGCGCTTCGGTTCCGGCGGCGCGTGCGAGCTGCGCACCCTTCCCCGGCTTCATCTCGATGCAGTGGACGACCGTACCGAGCGGGATGTCACGGAGCGAGAGGCAGTTTCCAAGTTCCGGCTCCGCCTGCGGACCGCTCATGACTGTCTGGCCAACCTCGATTCCGTCCGGCGCGATGATGTATCGCTTCTCACCATCGGCGTAGACGAGAAGAGCGATCCGGGCCGAGCGGTTCGGATCGTATTCAATCGTCGCGACGCGGGCGGGAATACCGTCTTTGTCGTTCCGCTTGAAGTCGATCTTACGGTAGCGGCGCTTGTGTCCACCACCACGGTACCGCATGGTCATGCGGCCCTGGTTGTTGCGACCTCCGCTCTTCTTGAGCGGCTCCAGCAGGCTCTTCTCCGGCTCCGAGGTCGTGATCTCGTCGAAACCTGAGACCGAGTACTGGCGCTGGCTGTTGGTCGTCGGCTTGCGCTTTTTAATCGGCATGGTGATTCAAGTGGCTTCAGTCTCGTCGTTCTCGGCGCAGTGCGCGGTGCGCATGCTACCGTTGTGTCGCTGAGACAGGGTGAGCAAAGAGTGTCGCGGGCGTGCTCCGGGCCGTACGGCTCCGTCCGAGCGGGATTACATATCCGGGCTAATCTCGATCTGCTCGCCGTCGGGGTCGAGGGTGATGACGGCTTTCTTATAGCCGGACGTGCGGCCTTCGATCATCTTCCCCTGGCGGAACTGGCGCCGACGTTTGCCCGGCACCACCATGGTGCGAACATCGGTGACGATGGTCCCCGGGAAACGATTCTCCACGGCACTACGAATTTCCGGCTTCGACGCCTTCAGGTGGACGACGAACGTGTACTTTCCGTCCTGTTGGAGCTGATACGATTTCTCCGTCAGGTGCGGTCGGATGAGGACGCGTTTGCTCATGACTCGGCGAATGACTATGGATCAATGGGTGGTGCGGGGCATCCCCACACGCGTCGGTCGGTTGAGGCGGTCGCTTACGCAGGCTGCGCGACAGAGAGCACGCGGGTGATCTCTTCGAGAGCGCCTTCCTGCAGGACGATGGCCTCAGCGTCCAGAATATCGATGGTGTTCAGGCTTCCGGCCTCCTGCACGTTTACTTTCGGCAGGTTCCGCGCGGAGCGGTACAAGGTCGGCTGGTTCCCGCCTGTGACGATCAGCACCTTGCTGTCCGCGAGGTCGAGGCTATCGAGCATGTTCGAGACCGCCTTGGTGCTCGGCGTGTCGAGCTCGAAATCTTCGACGACATGGATGGCTTCGTCCTGCACCTTGTAAGACAGTGCAGAGCGGCGCGCGAGGCGCTTCGTCTTCTTGTTCAGGTTCTGGCGGTAGTTCCGCGGCTGCGGACCATGAGCACGACCTCCACCACGCCGGATCGGCGACTTCGCGTCACCAACCCGGGCATTACCCGTGCCTTTCTGGCGGTAGAGCTTCCGGGTGGACCCGCGAATCTCGCTGCGCTGCTTCGTCTTCGCGGTCCCCTGGCGCTTATGGGCTTGGATCCGCCGGACGTCCAGCCAGATCACGTGGTCGTTGGGCTCGATCTCGAAGATCGTCGGGTCGAGCGTCACCGAACGCCCCGAGGCCGCCCCGTCATCTTGAAGAATTTCGACTTCCATCGTGCTATCGTTTGAGGTTCTCAGTCCGTCGCTGCGCGAGAGCTGCGGTGCCAGTATCCGGCATCATTCCGCCTGCTCTCGGATCGCTGCTGTATGTCGAATCGCGGCGCCCCGCGCTGAGCCAAGCAAGCCCGGGAGGGCGTTGTGCTCGGCAGGCACTCGTTGGGAAACGGGCACTCGTACCGCGGGTTGGCGGCGCCGTGGTTATTTCTCGTGAAGCTTCTTCTTGTGAATCTCCACGTAGCTGTTTTTGGCACCAGGCACAGATCCTTTGATCAGGATCGCATCGTGGTCGGGCATCACCTTCACCACCTGCAGGTTCTGAACCTTCGTCCGGTCGCTGCCCATCCGTCCCCCCATTCGCGTGCCTTTAAAGACGCGAGAGGGATCCGCGGAGGCACCAATCGAACCGGGGTGTCGCTGCTGGTCCGACTGTCCGTGCGTTCGCATACCGACACCGCCGAAGCCGTGGCGCTTCACAACGCCCTGGAAGCCTTTACCTTTGGACACGCCGACGACGTCGACGGTCTCACCTTCCTCGAACAGATCCTCGACCCGAACTTCGTCGCCGAGTTCGACCTCGTGCGAGAAGTTGCGGAACTCGGCGAGGGTGCGTTTCGGCTCCGTGCCAGCAGAAGCAAAGTGCCCCTGCATGGCTTTGGTGGTGTTCTTTTCCTTCTTCGTGTCGAAGGCGAGCTGGACGGCGTCGTAACCGTCGGGGCCGTCTTCCGTCTTGACCTGGGTCACGACGTTCGGGCTGGCTTCGATCACCGTGCAGGCAATGTTATTGCCTCGGTCATCAAAGACGCTCGTCATTCCGACTTTCTTTCCGATCAGTCCGCTACTCATGGTCGTGAATCGTTTCGTAGGGTGGTGCCAATGGCGATGGTTCGGAGCCGGGAGCGGCTGCGGCGGTGAGCCTACAGCCGTTCAAGCCGAAGTTCAACGGATTGCGATTCCGCCCAGCTACCCTGTGGCAGAAGCGTTTCGAGCAATCCGTCGGCCCCGGTGTTGGGACCCGGCGGAACCGTCAATGTCGCTCGGCGGCTCTGTGTAATGTCGTACGTCAGTAAAACGGGGTCGGGAAGGCCACTCGTGAGAGCAATGCTCTCTACATCGAGGAGCTGAACGCGTCCCGATACCGCTAGTATTTCCCGGGCATCTTGCGTTCCCTGCAGGTCATACGTCCGTCCTGCCGTGGAGTCCGCAAATGTCATCTGAAGCGAGTCGTATCGTGTGCCGATCTCCGTCGTGTAGGAGACGCCGCTCGCCCGGAGGCTCACGACTTCCCACGTTCCGGTGAGGGCTCGATACTGGCTCTCACTTTTGCTCGTCCCGCTATCGCACCCGGCCCAGCATGCAGCAAGGGCCAGCAGGATAGCAACTCGGATCAATCCGTAGCCGCATGTGTGCGCGGCGGGATCGAACAGGCCAGTAAAGCCAGGCCCGGGCGGTCGTCGTCGGGTCACACCTTGATCTCCACGTCGACTCCACTGGGGAGCTCGAGCTTCATCAGGGCGTCGACCGTGTCGCTGCTCGACGAAAGAATGTCAATCAGGCGCTTGTGGTGCCGCCGCTCGAACTGCTCGCGGCTCTTCTTATCCACGTGCGGACCACGCAGCACGGTGTATACTTTCTTCTCCGTGGGGAGCGGAATCGGGCCGCTGACCACGGCACCGGTCTGCTTCACCGTGCGGATGATCTTCTCCGCGCTCTTGTCGATGAGCGTGTGGTCGTACGATTTCAGCTTGATGCGAATCTTCTGCTGCGTAGCCATGTATTCGGGTCGATTTTCAAACGTCGAAGGTGGAGGACAGCGGCGGTCCGTTCTGCTCGACCGCCGCCGTCGCTCTCAACCGACATTACTTCGTTAGTCGAGGATTTCCGTGACAACGCCGGCGCCGACCGTGTGGCCGCCTTCGCGAATCGCA